>CAZILR010000916.1:0-2563 GCA_964539995.1 uncultured Planctomyces sp. | reverse complement strand
GAAAGAGCTGAGACACATCCTCGATCTGCTGCTTCGGCTCTTTGACTCGATTGTACCACGCGAGCGGCGGATTGCCGATCACGGTCCCGGTCGCGGCGAGCACCTCGCGGACGAATTGGTCGTAAGGCTTGTTGGCGAGAAAGCTGTCTCGCACCCACGCATAAAACGCGAAGTTGGAAACCGTGTCGCTCTCATCATCTCGGCGATTCTTCAGCAGCGCCGTCCATTTGTTGGCGAAGAAGTCGGCGTAGTCAGGGCTTCGCAACAGATCGTCGATCACCTTGTCGCGCTTGCCTTCGTCCTTGCTGGCGAGGAACGTGGTGGACTCCTCCTCAGTCGGCAACCGTCCGCCGATGTCGAGAGTCACTCTCCGCAGAAACGTCGCGTCATCGCAGACCGCTGACGGCGGAATGCCGAGCGCCTTGAGGTTCCCGAAGACATGCTCATCGACGAAGTTCTTCGACGACGGCAGATTCTCGACCGGCGCACCGAGCGGCACCGACGCGCTGTAAACGGCAACTCGTCCCTGATACCGGACCATCACGGAGACATTGCCGACGATGTCGGAAATCTTCACAAGTCCGCGTTCGCTCACGTCAGCCATCGCTTTGTCGTTGGCTTCGTACAGCGCCATGCTCGTCACGTCGCGAACGCTGCCGTCCGAATACTTGGCGATCACCTTGAGCTGCTGCTCCGCCTGCCGCTGAATCGTCCCGCGAGCCGGTTCCACTTCAAACGACACCAATTTAGGAACGGCAGCGCCATCGAGCGGTGCTCCTTGCTGAATCCAGTTGCGCAGCAGAGCGTAGCCTTCGGAATTTGCCGGTAAGCGGACGCCACCGCCATGCGGCACTTGTCCCGACGCCTTCATCAGCAACAAGCTGCGATCGGGAGCTCCCGCAAACAGACGTCGATTGCGCCCCTCTTTCGTCAGGTGCTCAAAGTCCTCGTCCGGCTCAAATCCCAGCAGGGACAATTGAAATCCCTTCTGACCGCCCCCGGCCTTCGCATGACAGACGCCGACATTACAGCCAGCCTTCGTCAACACCGGGACGACATCGTTGACGAAGCTCACGGGTTGCTCGGCGGCGTCCGCCGGTCGCGGCAACGTCGCCAGGAAGAAAACTCCCATCAGCGAAAGGGGCAATCCTCGCGGCAACAACCGTCGTCGGGAATCGTTCTGGGAGCAGGACATATCGTCTCCGCATGAGTCCATGATCGAGGCCAGAAATCGCAGACTATTCTAGCAGATTTCAGGCCGCAACCCGCACAGAATTTATCGACGACGCTCATCTGGTCGTACAACCCTCACCAACGAAACACCTTCGTCGGAATTTCGACCTCCACGATCCGTCTGATGTCTTTTGGTGGCAGAGGCGTCGGTGGCAAAATACTGCATCACGGTCGCAGTCAAATCGGCAACCGGAATCGCACAGTGGCGCGCGGTCTTGTCGCATCGACGTCTCTTCCATGAGATGGGTCACTGGGATGTACACTCCGTCCCGACCCTTGGGCCTCTCTCGTTCCGAAGCCGTCACGCTGAAGTTACTCGAAACATGAACCACAAAAACTCGTTGTCGCTCTCGATGTTTCTCGTTGCAGTCGGTGCGTTGGCGATGGCTGCGCACGTCTTGAGCTGGAGCCAAGAGAACCGTGTGGCACCAGTCGCAGTGATTGCCGCAGAAGCAGCGGCGTTCAAGGAGCGAGTTCAGCCGCTCATCCAGAAATACTGCGTGCGTTGCCACAACGCGGACAACATGGAGTCGGGCATTCGCGTCGATCAACTGACTGCCGCGATGGAGGACAAACACCTCCCGCTCTGGAAAGGCATCTTGAAGCAAGTCGCCGACGGAGACATGCCGCCGGCCGACGAACCTCAACCCACGGAAGAACAGCGCAAATCGCTCACCGAATGGATCACGCGGTCGATGACTGCGGCTCGATCTCGTCCGACGCCAAAGAACGGATCGGTGCGGCGGCTGACGGTGGCACAGTATCGGAACACGCTCAGAGATCTGTTGGGCTTGCAGGAGGATCTCACGGACGCATTGCCGCCCGACGGGATTTCCAAGGACGGGTTCACCAACAATTCGCAGGGTCTGGCGTTGTCACCGTTGCAGGTCGAGACCTACTTCGACATCGCCGAGAAAGCGCTCGACCTGTGCATCGTCGATGAGAACGCGAAGCCGGTGATTCAAAACTTCCGCATGGACCTGGGAGCCTCGATCAATCCTCAGCCGTGCCCCGACAAACTGGTTCTCGGCGCGCTCAATATGTTGCTGAACAACGAAGACTTCGTCGTCACCGAATTGAAGCCGGCGAAGCCATTCGAGTTTCAGCCGTTCGCGATGCAGACCAAGTTTGAGTTCATCGAAGGCTACGTCGGCAACGACACGATCCGAGCCTGGAAGAAATTCGACAGCATCTATCACGCGGTCTTCGCCTGCGTGCGCGGAACGCCGGGGTATCCGAAAGGAGAGGCTGTTCAGGCGGTGCCAAGCGGCCTGTTGTTACGGCCGGCGATTCCCAGCCCGGAAATCTTCGGCCAGTCGAACACCTATGG
>CAZILR010000915.1:0-2564 GCA_964539995.1 uncultured Planctomyces sp. | reverse complement strand
GCGTGTGCAGTTCGATCGGATGGATGTCGTCTTGCTGCTGCGCGAAGAACTCACGCACCTCCGCGATCCCTTTGTGGTCGCGGAATAACTGCTTGTAGGCTTGTCGGATGATCGCGATGGACGATTCCGACACCCCCGCTCGTCTCATGCCGACCAGATTGATCGTCTTCACCTCAAAGTTGTCGCTGCCGGTCGCCATCATGTAGGGGGCCACATCGACGACGCAGCGACAGCCGCCGCTGATGAACGCCAGCGTGCCGATCGAGCAAAAGTGATGCACGACCGTGTTGCCGGAAATGATCGCGCGGTCGTGAACATGGACGTGTCCTCCGAGCAGCACGCCATTGACCAGCATCACATGGTTGCCGACGCAGCAATTGTGAGCGACATGCGCGTTCGACATCAGCATGTTGTGATGACCGATCCGCGTGCCGTGATCTTCCTTCTCGGCTCCGCGATTGACGGTCACTCCTTCGCGGAAGACGTTGTCGTCTCCGATTTCCAGCCAAGTGGCGGAGTCTTCGCGGTAGCTGTGATCCTGTGGCTCGCCGCCGATGACGCAATTCGAGAAGAAGTGATTTCGCTCACCGATCGTCGTGTTTCCGAGGATCGTCACGTTGTTGTCCAACCGGCAGCCGTTGCCAAGTTGCACATGCGGGCCGACCACGCAGAACGGGCCGATCTCGATGTTGTCACCGAGTTCCGCTTTGGGGTCCACGCACGCCAAGTGGTGAATCAAGTTGCTCATGTGACATCCTTAAACCGCCTCGGAACACTGCGAATTCTGATGAGTCAGCAGAATCCGGCGAACGAGGTCGTGATTGTGTCTGTGTCCGGAACGATAGGCGTTGAAGTAGCCTCGCAAGTCCGCGCCGATCAGGGCAAAGTCTCCGAGGCAATCCAGAATTTTGTGCCGCACGGCTTCATCGGGCGCTCGCAATGTGTTGCCGATGACGTTGCCGCTCGCATCAAACACGAGCAGGTCTTGGTGTGTCACTCGGCGACCGTAACCTGCGGCCTGCAACGCTGCGACTTCGGTGTCGAGCACGAACGTGCGGGCGAAGGCAATGTCGCGAACGAAGGTTTCAGGAGTGATCTCGACCGTCAGATTCTGTGGCAGAATCGGTGACCGATCGCCGTAATCCAGTTGGTAGGTAATCGCCAGTCCGTTGTAGTTCATCGGCCGAGCAACGACTTCGATGTCACCGTCGTCCGCGCTGACTTGCACGGGCATCAGCAGCGAGATGACCTCGCGCAGACGATCTTGCTCGACGATGCCGGCTGCGAGCAGCAGGTTGCAAACATCCCGGCACGAGCCATCGAAGCCCGGAACCTCTGGCCCGTCGATTTCGATCAGGCAATTGTCGATTTGCAGTCCCGCGAGCGCAGCCATGACATGCTCGATCATCTCGACCTGCACGCCATCACGAGCAATCGCGGTGCGACGCTGAGTGCTGGCGACGAACTCGATCCGCGCGGGAATCGGTGCCGAGCCAGCCACATCGATCCGCTGAAACGCGACCCCATGATCCGCTGGAGCTGGCATGAAACGCAGACGGGCGTCGGTCCCGGTGAAGAGACCGACTCCCTGCGTTTCGACCGCTTGTCGAAGAGTGCGTTGAGAACGGCAAAGCATGTCGCGGACTTTCGCGAGTGACCGAACTACTTCTGATTGGCGACGCGCGGCGTGCCAGTCCTTGGTTCTCCACCAGTTGTCTTCGGCTGGCCGGCATCGAACTGGCGGTTGAGGTACTTGATAACGCCGTCGGTCAGGTCATCTTCCGCGCGGTGGTAGACGATCACACGGTTCATCACCAACTGCATCTTGCTCATGTCCTCACCCTCGAACGTGTCCGAGTTGAATCGCATGACCAGCGTGTAGCCGAAGCGATCCGCGAACTTCTCGACGACGTCCATCGTTTCGAGGTACACGGTCTTGAGCAGTTCGGCTTCCTTGCGGAGCAGTTCGCGTTGAGCGGTTTGCTTGAACGCTCCGAGCTTGGCGGCCATGTCCGTCTGCTGCTTCTCCAGCTTGATGAATTCCGGACTGCCTTGCTTGAACTCCTTCATTTGTTCAACGACTTGCTGAATCTGTGTGGTCAGCTTTTTGGCGTTGTCCTCGTTGACTTGGAACTCGGACTTCCAGTCCTCTTTGAGGACTTCGATCTTCTTGTATTCCTTGAAGACGCGACCCATGTCGATCAGCGCGACCTTGTGGGGGGCTTCAGCTTGTGGTGCTGCGGTCGCAGCCGGTGCAGCAGCTTTCTTGGTGCCACCGGTGGCCGGATTTTGGCCATAGGCGTTGACGAACACGCTGGCCAAGCCGGCCAACACAGCGGATGAAAGCAGAATTTTTCTCACGGCAGACGCACTCCTTTGCTAGCCGAGACGGAATTGATCGGGCAAGTCGAACGAATCCCGATCAGGGATTTGCTCGCATGGCACTCGGTCGCGGATCGCGTCAATCCAACGCAGGCCGGACGAAGGGCGGCGTATTCTGCACACCTCCGGAATTGCGTCAATACGAGTCTGAACGCCCTTGATTAGCTGCTACACGCGCACGA
>CAZILR010000914.1:0-2564 GCA_964539995.1 uncultured Planctomyces sp. | reverse complement strand
TGGCGGGGTCGGTGGGTTTTTTTTTCACGTGGCTGTTTTGTTTGGTACCGCTTGTTTTAAAACCTGCCCCACGACGGATCACGCTTCACGGCCGGCCGTCAGCTTTTTCAGCCACGGCGAGAAGAGCAGAATCACCCCGCCAGCTCCGAATGACGTGACCACAAATAGCACGAAGAAGTCGGCATTCCCGCCGAAACTCCAGGGGAGTTTGATCTCTCCCTTTTCGATCCGTTCGGTCAGCCCGGCGAGTTTGCCACCGATGACGTAAGCCATGAAGCTGCTCAGGAACCACAGGCCCATCAACAATGTGACGTGCTTCTTCGGAGCGGTCTTCGTGACGAAGGCCAAGCCGGTTGGCGACAGGAAAATCTCGCCGATCGTGTGGAAGATGTAGGTGGCCGCGATCAGCCACATGGCGGCCTTCGCTCCGTCCTTCGCTTGCAGTCCCGCCCAAACCGTGAAGAGGTAGCCGAGTCCGAGCCAGATCAGGCCCAACCCAATCTTCACCGGCTGGCTGGGATTGCGGCGCTGAGCTTCGAGCTTCGTCCACAACGCTCCGAAGACCGGCGCGAGCAGCACGATTCCAAATGGGTTGATGTCCTGGAACCAGCCCGTCGGCACGAGGAAGTCACCGAGCATTCGGTTCGTCTTCTCGTCGGTGAAGAAGTTGATGCTGGTCGCGGCCTGCTCGAACGCCAGCCAGAAGAAGGTGTTGAAGACCATGTAAATGAAGATCGCGGCGACCGGTCCACGGTCCTCTTTTTCTTGAGTCGCCGTGAAGAAGATCGCCCAGCCGATGCCGCCGAGCAGCAACACCCACACCAGCCACGGCTGGCTGAGCGTTTCGTCGATCGTCTTCAGCAAACCGATGTGAAAAAAGATCGCGACGATCGCCGAGATGGCAAAGCCGGTCAGCAGAAACAGCGGCGCGGTCGAGCCTTTGCCGTCGCGCGGCAGGCCAATTCCATCGAGGAATTTCGGTCTCACGGTGATATACATCGCCAAGCCCGCCAGCATTCCGGCGGCTGCGGCTCCGAAGCCGTAGTGCCAGCCGACTTGTTCGCCGAGATACGCACAGGCCGTCGTCCCCAAGAACGCTCCGACATTGATTCCCATGTAGAAGATGCCGAACGCTCCTTCGCGGCGCGGGTCACCATCCTGATAAAGCTGGCTGACCATCACTGTTACGGTCGGCTTGAAGTGGCCGGTTCCGACGACAATCAACGCAAGGCCGAAGATGAACAAGTCCAAGCCGGTCTGATTCATCGCCATCTCGCCCATGCCGGAAATGGCCAGCACGATGTGACCGAGAGCGATGAGTAAGCCGCCGACCACCATCGAGCGATGCGTGCCGATCAGCTTATCGGCGATCAAGCCTCCCAAAATAGGCAGCAGGTAGGCCATACCGCCGTACCAGCCCATGAGGTTGGTCGCGTCCTCTTTCGCCCAGCCGCGCCCGGGGTTGAACCCGGCCTCCGCACCCGGTGGGGGATTCGCCATGCCATCGACGGCGCACTTCAAGTACAGCCCCAGGATGGCTCGCATCCCGTAGAAGCTGAATCGCTCCCACATCTCCACGCCGAACAGCACGAACAAGCCTAGCGGATGACCAAACCACGTTTTCGCTGAGACAGCGGACGGACTCCGTTCGTCGGACATGGTTCCCTTTCAAGGCGAGGGTGGTCGAAACGGGGACATGCCTAGCAAGGCGGGCGAGAGCATGATGCTCCGTTGAATCGAATTCAAGCGGGCTGGCAGACGACCGACCACGTTGCCTTCCGGCAGCAGCGACGTCCTCAGAACGCAACATCCGTCCGATTGTGCGGTGTTGCAAAACAACACAGCCGACAAATTGTCGAAGTACGCGGGATTCTCGCAGTGGCTCTTTCTCGCGGGAATGTTTGGGTTTGCGCTCGACTCGAAAAAGTTTTCGCGACTGGCCCGATCATTGCGATTGTCTCAGTCGCGCATTTGCGAACTATGTTTCGACCGGCCCTCCCGCGACGAACCCCAAAGAGAACACTCCCATGGCCAAGCGTAATCGACTTCACTTCCACGAATGGAACGGGGCCAAGGTCATTGACCTGGGCACGATGGAGATTTGGGACGGTGCCGACCTCGCCCTGCTCCGCGAAACTTTGACGCTGCTCATCGACCGGCAACGACATCACTCCATCGGCGTCAACATGGAGTTTGTGAAGTACATCCCCAGCGGCTTCTTCGGCCTGCTGTACGACTGGCGTGAGAAGGGCATTCGCGTGCAGCTTTTCAACCCGCAGCCGCACGTCCAGCGGATGCTGTGGTTCCAGCAGTTCTTCCGCCGGACGGACGAGGGCTGTTATGAACTCTGGTCCGAAGGCCGCGACCTCTTCACCCCGGCAGGCATTGGTGCCGAACCGGTGCTGATTGAGAACCAGGCGTAATAGAACATCAATCCTTTCGCAGTCCGGAGCGCAAGCGACGGGCGAATTCTCCGAGCGTTGACCTCCGTCGCTCGCGCTCCGGACTGTGAAGTTCACGCGAAAAACAGAAGCCCGGCATTTCGGAAAATGCCGGGCTTCATG
>CAZILR010000913.1:0-2573 GCA_964539995.1 uncultured Planctomyces sp. | reverse complement strand
AAGTCCCTCGGATCGTCTTCATGTTGCACGCACACCAACTGGTTGTTGGCGTAGCCCGGACCAATTTTCCAGCCGATGTTCATGCCGATCGGCCCGACGAAGCGGACTTGCGTCGTCGTCGATTGGAAGCTGCGCGGCTGCGACGGCCCCATCGAATTGAAGATCGCCGGGTGCGGCAGATCGACCATCGGGCCAGGTCGCTGCGTCATCGCCGCGGGCGGAGCAACGTACTCCCCTTTGTCGATCAACTGCTGACCGTCGAGGTGGCAGCCAAAGCAGACCACGACCAAAGTTCCGAGAGCCAGAAAGTAGTATCTCATCACGAGTCCCTTCGACCTGAGACGGTCAGGCTCCCCAACCTTGGGGTTGCCCTGCTGACAAGCTGGAACGAAACTCCCGTCGCGTTTCGTTCAGCGTGGCGAGTCTTGGCCGGCAGTTCTTGCCGACGGAGGACCGCTCGCTGAACTCGAATGCCGTGACGGCACTCACTTCTGCGACACATGGATAGTTTCGGTTCTGCCTGATCCGAATCTTTGGCAAATCCGGAATCTTCGAGGCGATATGAAAAGTCTTCCCAGATTCACATTGGCCGTCATCGCGGTGGCGCTCGTCGGTTTATGGCTGAATTTGTCCGAGGTCCGAGGCCAGCGTTTGCCCGCCAGCGATCAGAATTCGGAAAAGAATTCCGTCTCGAAGACATCAACTCCTCGCATGGCAGATGCTCCAGGCCCAGAGTCTCCTGAGGCGAAAGCAGCGCTCGACCAAGCTCGACAGCGTTTGCTCTCGTACCCGTCGATCAAAGCCAAACTGGTGGAAACGGTCGCTCTGACCAATCGTCGTTTCACGGTCAACGGCAGCTACCTACAAGGTGGCGGAGGCGACTTGAGGTTGCGGCTGGAGTTTCAAGTGAAGCTCGGCGGCACGGAAGGCTCGATCCTGGAAGTCTGCGACGGGCAGGTGTTGTGGACTCGACATCAGATCGGCAGCGACGTTCGCATCTCGCGTCGCGACGTTCGGCAAATCCTGCAAGCCGCCGCCGACAATGGTCTGCCGGACAATCTCATCACCGTCGAACTGGGCTTTGGCGGGCTTCCCGGCTTGTTCGCCTCAATTGAGAAATCGATGCAGTTCGACCAGTACAAAGAAGACTCGGCTGACGGCCGCAAGTTGATTGTGATCGAAGGAGGCTGGAAGCCTGACATGCTCAAGATCTGGCAAGGAAAGCGGCCTGATGCACCGTTGCCGGATTACGTCCCGTCGCGCATTCGCGTGTACCTCGACGGCGAGTCGCTGTTCCCGCGCCGCATCCTGTACCTTGGTCGAAACGCAGAGAATATTCTGCGGCCGAAGGTCAGCCTCGACTTTTCGGAAATTGAAACAGACTCCTCGATCCCCGCCGCGAAGTTCAAGTTTGTCCCGCCTGACGGCGTGTTCCCCGAAGACCTGACGCCGCAGTTCTTGGATCAGATCAAGCAACGCGGGCAGGCTCGTGGGAGCAGCAAGTGATGCTATGCAGCCCGCGTCCGAATTGAAACTTGGCACCGACATCGACGACGGCCGCGACCGGCTGGAGATCGTTGTACCGAGTTGGTTGGCGTCGATCGTTGCGCACATCGTGCTGTTCTTCGTGATGGCGATGATTCTGCGAGGCTGCTCGTCGTCGGGAACGGTCGGGCCGAAAACGGGTGAAGGGACGTTTCGCGAAATCGGCCTGCACGTCGCTCCGGAAATCGTCGAGAAGCCGGCTGAGCAAAATGCCGCTGATCCCAACGAGTCGCTGACTCGCGACGACGGCAAACCTCAACCTGAAAAGTCGGCGATCGTGGACGACCGGTCGATCAGCAACTTGCTGAGCGTCCCAACGAACTCGGCACTGCCGGTGCTCGGCCCCGGCCCGGCCGCATCACTGAAGACACCAACTGACGCCAAGGAACTCATCAAGTCCTCCGGCCGACGACCGGCGGGCGGGGAAGAAACGTCGGGACTTGGTCAGACCACTTTCTTCGACATCGCCGCGAAGGGAAACCGCTTCGTCTATGTCCTCGACCGCTCCGGCAGCATGTTCGACCACGGAGCGATTCGAGTCGCGAAAGAAGAACTTGTCGTCAGCCTCGCCGCGCTTGAGCAGACTCAGCAGTTCCAAGTGCTCTTCTACAACCAGAGCTTGTTGGAACTCACCGGCAACGGAGATCGCCCAGCCATGCAGTGGGCCACCGACATCAACCGCACGCTCGCTCGGCAGTTCATCTCCAGCGTGCAACCCGACGGTGGAACCGATCACATGCCGGCCTTGAAGAAGGCTCTGCGGTATCAGCCGGAGCATCTCTTCTTCCTGACCGACGCCGATCAGCCGATCCTGTCCGCTCGCGAATTGAACGAGATCAAAACAGCAAACAACGGACGCACCGCAATTCACTGCGTCGAATTCGGCAAAGGCCCGGAACTCAATGCCGACAACTTCCTGAAAAAGCTCGCGCGAGAGAACGGCGGGACGTATCGCTACCGCGACGTGACGAAGTTCGGACGACGTTAAAGTCGCCCTATTGCTCAACGTAGCCCTGTCGCTCCGCGAC
>CAZILR010000912.1:0-2574 GCA_964539995.1 uncultured Planctomyces sp. | reverse complement strand
TGTGTCGAGGGTGACCGTGGTGTCTGGCGTGAGCCGCTTGAGTTCTGCGGGAAGCAGCCTTCCGACGGGAGGGGCGCTCGATGGTGAAGTCGAGGATTACTCCGTGACGGTCATCGCGTCCACGGCACCGACCGAAATCGACTTGCCGGCCAACGGAACCGGCGACATCTACACCAGCGTGGAAGGGAGCAACATCGTCGTGCGGCAAGGGGGACCAACTGGCACGATCTTGTTCCAGACACCGCTGGGCGATGGTGGCTCGATCACCATCAACGGCAATGACGATACCGATGACACACTGGCGATCGACTTCACCGACGGCAATGCCATTCCGGCTGGCGGCCTGTTCTTCAACGGCGGCGTCGGAGGCAACGACATCATCACGGTGACCGGCGGTTCCGTCATCACGGCGACCTACACCTTCGAGAACCTGACCGACGGCACGATCGAGTACGAGTTTGGCGATGAAGAAGTTCTCATCGACTACACCGGACTGGAACCGGTGATCGACAACACCGACGCGATCAATCGCATCTTCGACTTCACCGGCGGCAGCGAGATCGTCGAACTGCTCGACTCGAACGGAGCCGACGGCATGATGACGATCACCTCCACGCTGGGTGAGTCGATCGAGTTCAATAATCCGACTGGCTCGCTGACGATCAGCGGCGGTTCGGGGAATGACACGATCACGATCACGTCACTCGACGCGGCGTTCGATCTGCTGATCGACATCCACGGCGGCGACGGTGACGACACAATCGCTCTGGCCAACGGCATCTCCGTCGGCGACGTCACCGGCGGCGCGGGGACCGACTTGCTCGACTATTCCGCGTTCACGACGGCCGTCACCGTGAACCTCGCGGCCGGCACCGCCACGAACACCTCGTCGATCGCAACGATCGAAAACGCCAACGGTGGCAGCGGTGCGGATTCGTTGATCGGCAACTCGGCAAACAACGTGCTCAACGGCAACGCGGGCAACGACACGATCACCGGCGGTAACGGCAACGATACGCTCAATGGCGGCAGCGGCGGTGATCAACTCATCGAGTCGGTCAGCGGCAACGCTTCGCTTTCCTCCACACGACTGACCGGCAAGACCGGCGGCGGAACCGACACGCTCAGCAGTTTTGAATCGGCGTCACTCACGGGTGGCAACGGCAACGATTCGATCAACGCCGGTGGGTTCACCGGCCGAGTCACCCTGCTGGGCGGAGCGGGCAACGACAGTCTCACTGGCGGCAGCGGCAACGATTTCCTGGATGGCGGCGTCGGCAACGACACGCTTAAGTCCGGCGCGGGAGACGATCAACTCAGCGGCGGCGCGGGGACCGATTCCATCGACGGCGGCGTGGGAACCGACACGCTCATCGAACTCGTCACCGGCAACATCACGATCACCAACACCAAGATCACCGGCTTGGGCAGCGACAAAGTCGTGAACGTCGAACGCTTCGAGTTCACCGGCGATTCGCGGAGCAACAAGCTGGATGCGTCGCAGTACACGCTCGGTTCGGTTGTGCTCCGTGGCGGCGGAGGCAACGACACGCTGCTGGGCGGCAGTAAAGACGACACGCTCGATGGCGGCGACGGCTTCGACATTGCCATCCAAAACGCTTCGACAGGCAACCAGACGCTGACCGACGACCAGGTCAGCGGCGCGGCGATCGGCACGGACTCGCTGATCTCGATCGAAGGAGCCAACCTGAAAGCCACCGGCAAGGCCGGCGTGACTCTCGACGCCAGTGACTTCTCCGGCCGGGCGACACTCGACGGCGGCGCGGGTAACGACACGCTCATCGGAACGAATGGCCCCAGCGATGCACCCAGCACGCTCAACGGCAACGACGGCGATGACTCGATCGTCGGTGGCAGCAGTTACGAGAGCCTCTCCGGCGGCAACGGAAAGGACACGATCGCCGGCAACGACGGCATCGACACGATCCGTGGCGGCGCGGGCAATGACACACTGCTTGGAAACGACGGTGACGATCGCATGTTCGGAGACGACGGCAACGACCGCATCTTCGGCGGCGATGGCCATGACCTGATCGACGGCGGCAACGGCAACGACACCATCCTCGGAGAAGTGGGCCACGACTCCATCAAAGGCGGAGCCGGCAACGACGGCATCAGCGGCGGCGAAGGCGACGACACCATCGAAGGCGGAGCCGGCAACGACACGCTCCTCGGTGGTAGCGGCAACGACACACTACGACCTCAATCCGGCAGAGACCTCGCCCTCGGCGAGAACGGCAACGACCGCATCGAGTCTAACGCGGACGACACGATCAGCGGTGGCGCGGGCGAGGATGTCCTCGTCGGGTCCGCTGCCAAAATCGATGAAGCCTTTGTGTTCGACTTCGGACGACTCCTGAGTTGAGTGCTCGATCCAAGCAGTTTCTCCATTTCGAGTGCTTCGGCCTGATACAGCTTTCTCAAACTTTTCCGGGAGTTGTTCGCAAAGACGACACACTGTCGTTACTGCTCACACGACTCGCGAACGGCTGGGTGTTGTCAGCCTTTGTCCTCAGAAATGGGAATGCACCGTCAAGCCAAAGCACTCTGACC
>CAZILR010000911.1:0-2579 GCA_964539995.1 uncultured Planctomyces sp. | reverse complement strand
CCAGTAACTCAGGGCGTTCGGTGTGGTCGGCCATCCTACGTCGCTCGGCAATCTATCGTGCGTCCGCGCGTTTGCCAGTCGCGACGGTGCCTCGTATCATCCCGCCCCGTTCACGAATTCCAAAAATCTCGAACTCCCACGGATCATGGCCAAAATCACTTTCGTCAACGAGAAGAAATCCATCGACGTCGAGCCTGGGAGCAACCTGCGCAAGGTCGCTCTTGAAAATGGCATCCCGCTGTACTGGGGGCCGCACAAAATTTTCAACTGCATGGGCTTCGGCCACTGCGGCAGTTGCAAAGTGCTGATCACCAAGGGCGAAGCGAATGTCAGCAAGCCTGGCTTGTGGGAACGCTTCCGCATTCTCGCCGGCCCGTTGCTGTTCTTCTGGCGACTTGGCCACGAAAAGACGCTGCGGCTCTCCTGCCAATGCCAAGTGAACGGCGACGTCGAAGTTGAAACCACGCCGAGCGGCAACTGGCACGGCGAACGCTTCTGGGGTTAAGCGTCAGAAGCATGCGACTTCTCGTTCCCACGCGGAGCGTGGGAACGAAAATCGCGTTCGAGGCTACTTTTTTCGTCCCGCTTTCAAGCAGGTGCGAAACGCACTGACCGCTTCTTTCACAACGACTCCGTTGCGCGTCCCGTCTTTGCACGCGGCCGAACGAATGCCGACGATGTCTGGCTCCAGCGAGTGCAGGTCGTTGAGTTTGTCGCAGCCCAAACCTCCCGCGAGTGCGACCAATCGGCCACCTTGATGCAGTGCGTCCGCATGTCGTTTGAGATCCGCTCGGCTGATCCATTCCCACAGACTGCGGCCTTGCTTGGCCCAAGTGTCGAAGAGCACTCCGACGCAACCGCCGGTCTTCGTGAGCGACTCCTCCAAGACGGCATCGACGATCGCGGTCGGTGACGGAGCTCCCGCCGCTCGCCAATCTGCATACGCGACTGCCACCCAGAAGAACTTCGATTTTGCGTTCGTCTCGAATTGCTTGCGAACGTCCTTCCAACGATCCGGCCAGTTGGCGTCTTTTCCGACCTTTGCCGTTCCGACTTTCACATAGGTCACACCGGCCGGCAGCTTGGGGATCTTTTTGAGGTTCTCCCACTCGGAGAGTTCACCGACAGCGACACTGATCGGCATCGCCTTGGACTTCTTGCGAACGGCCGTCACGACTTTGCCGATGTTCGCCACCGAAACCATGCCGAGCGGCCCGTTCTTCGGGTCTTTCAAGTCGAGGATGTCGCATCCACCGGCCAGGGCGGCTTCGGCTTCTTTCACATCGCGGACACTCACCAGCAGCCAGGGAGTGTCGCCTGCCGCGACCGGGGCATCCTTCGTCATCGTGTCTTGCTTCGCTTTCGAGAGTTGTTTGACCGAGCAAATCGTATGGCTCAGCTACAACCGCCGCAATTGCTCGGACAAAGGTTGCGGCGAGTGACCGCTAGTCCGGTGCTCTCCCAGCATCAGAAACCGCTCTGGACACGATGGCGGGCCAACACCTACCACTCCGCCGACTACTTCCCAGGGAGAGGGGAAATTATGGGCAAGGATCACCAGTTAGGGCTGTTGGGGATCGTGTGTTTGTTCGCGACGGGCTGTTTTAGCTACGGCCCGTACGGTCATCCGGGGACGTTTGCTCCGCCGCATACGGCGATGGTGCCGCAGCCTTATGGGACCGCGCAAGTTCCGCCGGGCGCGGTCTGGGTTCCCGCCAGCCCGGCCGGTTCGAGCACCGTGACCGCTCCTGATCCGGTTCGCAAATCCGCTCCGACGACGTTTGAGGAAGGGGATCACGAGCCGGACGGAGGCAAATCGGTCCCGCAGCCGAGTGATCCCGGCAAAGCTCAGCCGCAAGAGGCGACTGAACCTTTCGGAATCAATGACGATGCAAAGCTGGACCGAGTTGGCGTGAAGACCAGCCAACGATCTCGTCTGCGTCCGCTAGCTGATGAAGAGTTCGCGGATACCCTGAACACTGGTGAGCCAGAATTGGCCGAGCCGGAGATGACGCTCGCCGCGGATGATGAACCACGCCTGCCGAGAACCCGCGTGAGTTCCGCTGAGTTCCGAACCCAAGTTCGTTCCAACGCGGTTACGCCCGCAGGGACGCAGGATGATGTGTTCGGCTACGACTCCGAGAATTATTCGTGGCTGCGCGGGATCATCGAGCTTGACCCAAAACGTAAGGTGTGGCATCTGACCTACAGCCAGTCCCCCGACGACAATGACCAATTCGGCGGCGAAGTCACGCTCAAGAATCCTGAGCACTTCAAATTCCTCCGCAGCGGCCAAGCTGTGAGCGTTGAAGGAGAATTTGATCCGGCTCAACGAGATCGACTCGGAAAACCGGTCTACGAAGCGACACAAATCGTTCCCGCCGGGAAACGCTGAATGCGTCTGCCGTGTGGCCTCGCTTGAAATGACTTGCTCCACCCGACAGGCTACCGTCGGCGTGCGACGTGGTAACACACTAACCCGAAGCGGCCGCGCGGGCGGTCGCGTCACAGTTCGCTGCGTTGATGGGTTTTAGAAGCGCTCGGCCACCCTGGCGCTTGGGGGGAGTGGGGCGTGATAA
>CAZILR010000910.1:0-2580 GCA_964539995.1 uncultured Planctomyces sp. | reverse complement strand
GTACAAACCACCGCGATCCACGTCCAATACTTCGGCCCGAACACGACGGTCCCGTTGAGCATCATCATCAGCCAGACTCCGTGACGCGCCGCGCCCAGCGGACGAACGTCGCGTGATCGGAACTCGCGCACAGCGTCGATCAACCAGAACGCGACGAATGCGAAGTTCACGAACACCGACCACGGCAACTCCACACCGATGACCTGCCGAGTGACCTGCGCCGTGTGATTCATGGCATTCGCCAAGCTCCAGCAATGTCCGAAGCCCATCGCGATGACGACGTGTGCGACACAGGCCAACGCGCCGATCAGCCAACCCCAGCGGATCACGCGGTCTCGCGTCGCGAATGAGCGGCCAGACGCCTCGACGAACACACGCGACAACCACGCGGTGACGGCCAGCCAAATCGTCAGCCGAATCAACCAAAATCCGAGAGGCACGGTCATGGTGAACCGCCGAAAGGCTTACTTCTTGGGTTCACTCTTCTTGTCAGACTCGGCTTGCTTCTTCGCTTGTTGCTTGGTGATGTAGTCCTTGGCTTTGGCCTCCATCGCGGGAGCCTTCAGGCCGACGGCCTTGGCCTCAGCGAGCGCGGCTTCATAGGTCAGGCCGCCATCGAGCACTCGATGTGCGAGCCACACAGCTCCGACGCGCCCGGCTGACGCGCAATGCACCAAAATCGGCCGTTGCCTCTTTTCGTTGAGCAGCTTTCGGGCTTTGTCAAAATTCTCGTCGGTCAGCGCATCGGGCGAGGCGATCGGGATGTTGTGGTATTCGAGCCCCAGGCTCTTGATCGCCTTCGCCTCGTCGAAATCAAGTTCCTCTTTCGTCCGAAGATTGAGCACCGACTTCACGCCGCGTTTTTTGAACTCCTGAAAGTCCTCCGCCGTCGGCTGACCGGCGAGATAGATGTCGTCGAAGGCGTGCAGTTGTTTCACTGCGCCACACTTGGCTGGTTCCAGTTTTTTCGGCTTCTCGATCTTCGCAGGTTTGTCATCGGCAAGAGCCATTGAGAACGACAACGCGATCGTGACGAGCATCAGGCGAGTGAGCATGGCGGTCTCCTTCACGACAATACGAGATGACGAACGATCGCGTCCAACTGCGATTGATGGCGGGCGGTGTCAAGCCGCCCGCACTCCAAGGTTATTCTGGCAGCGGCTGACCTTTGGTTTCTGGCGCGAACCAGATGATGCCCATTCCGATGACGTAGATGAAACTCATGGCCGAGCACGCCAGCGGATAGCCTCCCGCGAAATCATGCCCCAGGATGTTGGTCGTGGGGACTTTGGTCAGCAGTCCGGCTTGCAGTGCTCCGATCGCGGCCAGGATGCGGCCGAAGTTGAACGAGAAGCCTTGCCCGGTGGCTCGAACTTTCGTCGCGAACAGTTCCGGCAAGTACAGCGGCAGCCAACCGTAAAACGACGCCGTGCAGGTGCCTGCGAGGAAACAAGTGAAGAGGAAGAACGTGCCGTATTCCGTGTTGCCTTGAAAGAACAGCAACGCGGTCGCGAGCGACGACACGCACATCAAGAGGTATGTCACGCGACGACCGAGCCAGTCGCCGATCAGCGCGGCGGCGATCGTGCCGATGATCGCTCCGATGGCCAGGCAAATCTGCGTGTGCTCACGAGCGAATGGCACGTCGGTGCGGCCTTGCGTCAGCTTGCCCGCCCACGCGGGAGCCCACTGCGTCGAACCCCAAGTCCCCAGCAGAGCCACGCCGCTCAAACAGGCTCCCAGCAACATGCGTCGCAGAGTGGGCTTCCACGCATCCGCCTCCTTCGCGATTCCTCCGAGCGCGAATGTTCGTTTCAAAAACTGCATCACGGGAAAGACATAGCCGACGGTCGCAATCGTCAACCCGATCAACGTGCCGAAAATTCGCACCGCCAACACAACCTTGTTCGCCCAGACGTAGATGATCAGAGCCGGCCCGGCCGCTCCGACGAGCACTCCCAGCAGATCGCGTGTCGCCCATTGCGATGTTGAGCCGCGTCCCTTTTCTTCTTCCCACTTGTGCGATTCTGGAACGAACAGCCGAAAGAAAAACGTCAGCAGTGCGGGAGTCGCACCGAGAATCATCATCAGCCGCCAGCCTTTGAACGCGACCAGCGATGCGGAGGTCTCCGGCGACAACCCCAGCGCGAGCAGCCACTGCTCCATGTTGCCGAGGATCGACGTCAGTCCCATGCCGATCACACCGACCAGTAAGTAGCCGACGTTCGCCGCCGCACCGATCAGTCCGGCCATCAACGCACGCGAGCGATTCGGCCAAACCTCCATGACGAGCGCGACCCCCAATGCCCATTCACCTCCCATACCCAGCGAAGCGATGAATCGCATCACCGCGATCTGCAACGGCGAATCGACGACTCCGCACAGCCCGGTGAAGATCGCGTAGGTCGCCACCGACAGCGACATCGCTCGCACGCGGCCGATGCGATCTCCCAGCCAGCCGAACAACACTCCACCGGTTGCTGCTCCGACCAGGAAAACGGCGATCACCACGCCGAAATAGAATCCGATCGTTGCCTCTTGATCCGGCGTCGGTGTCCCCGTGAAGCCCATCAAATCCTG
>CAZILR010000909.1:0-2584 GCA_964539995.1 uncultured Planctomyces sp. | reverse complement strand
ATGAGGCTCGTGCGGCGTTCCAGGATGGTGACTACGAGGCCGCGCTCAAGAAACTCGACACCACATTGAAGACGATGCCGCGCGACACCGTGGTTCACGAGTTCCGCAGCCTCGTGCTGTTCGCGTCGAAGAAATATCCGGAATCGGCCGCCGCGATCTACGCGGTCCTCGCGGCCGGACCCGGTTGGAATTGGACGACGATGATCAGTCTCTATCCGGGCGTCGAACCCTACACGAAACAGCTTCGAGCACTGGAGGACTTCGCCAAGGCGAATCCGAAATCGGCCGACGCGAAGTTCTTGTTGGGCTATCACTATCAAACCTGCGGCCACAACGACAGCGCGGCCAAGCAATACAAGCTGGCTCAAGGGCTTTTGCCGGACGACAAGCTGCTCAGGCAGTTGGTCGCGATGACGACTCCGCCGGATGAGTCCAAAAAGCCTGACACGCCGCCCGCTCCGCCAGAAATCGCGCCGGAAAAAGTGCTCAAGTCCGAGCAGTTCGTCGGCACATGGAAAGCCACGAGTCAGGGCGCGACGTTCCAACTCGAGGT
Organism: uncultured Planctomyces sp.; assembly: GCA_964539995.1. Classification (GTDB taxonomy): domain Bacteria; phylum Planctomycetota; class Planctomycetia; order Planctomycetales; family Planctomycetaceae; genus SXKJ01. Next base: position 2,031 of record CAZILR010000909.1, on the reverse strand, counting down.
CACGAAGGAGGGCGCGTTCACTTGGACCTACTCGCGTGGCAAAGAGAAGCAGTCGGTGAAAGGGGTCTTCGCCGTCGATCAAAACAACCTCGCACTGGAAACCGACGACGGCGGTGGCACGATGCTCGCCGAGATCGACTTCACGAATCCGTCGCAGTTCAAATTCAAGATGATCGGCGACGGTGAGAAAGACCCCGGCTTGGAATTCAAGAAGGGATAACGCGACAGAGGCGTCGGGCAATCCGCATCGAAGCACATCCATGACCGACCGACATCCCAATCACTCCCGCATTCAGCGGCTGGCCAAGCGGCTGCACGCACCAGGCGGTTTGACGCATTACTCGGCGGTCGAATTTCTGATCGCGTTGGTGTCGCTGCTGGTGTTGACTCCGTTGGTAGAGGGTCTGAGTCAGGACTCTCTGATTGAGGGCGTGCTGCTGACGGTCGTGCTCAGCTCGGCGGTGTTGGCCGTCGGAGAGGAACGCCGCACGCTGGTCATCGCCGTGGTCTTGAGTATCCCGGCGATCTTGTCGAAGTGGATTCACCACTTCGCTCCCGAAGTTGTCCCGGCCGAAGTGTTTCCCGTGGCGGCAATCGTGTTTGTCGGGTTTGTGGTGTTCAACTTGCTGCGATTCATTTTGAGTGCTTCGCAGGTGAATACCGAAGTCCTCTGCGCCGGCATTGCGACCTATCTGACGCTGGGGCTGCTGTGGACGTTCGCGTATGTGTTGGTATCTCAAGTCTCGCCGAGTGCCTTCACAATTTCGGGAGCGACAGACTCGCCTGAGCTGGGCGGTTTCGACGCGCTGTATTTCAGTTATGTCACGCTCACCACGGTCGGCTTCGGCGACATCACTCCCACGTCTCCGGCGGCACGAATGCTCGCAGTGCTCGAAGCGCTGACTGGCACGATTTATCTCGCGGTGTTGGTCGCTCGGCTGGTCAGCATGTACTCAAACGAAAAAGCCGCTTTGCAAAAGGAACAACCATGATGAAGAAACGAGTTCTGACCTTCGGCCCGTGTCTCGTATTGGCCATCGGCGTTTTTGCTGGCTGGTTCTTGGCGGCTGACAAGTTGGACTCGCCAGCGTTGGGGCAGACACGGCCACCGGAGAAGCTCGACCGCACAATCCTGCCGATTCCGGAGCCGAAACTCGCGCCGGTGACTGAACTCGATGCCCGCAATGCCAAAGCTCCGCCGCGGTTCGAGGTCAAAGCTCCGGACGGTGCGCCGAACGTGCTCATCGTGTTGATCGACGACATGGGCTTCGGGCAGTCGAGCGCCTTTGGCGGGCCGATCCACATGCCAACGCTGGAGCGATTGGCGAAGGGCGGGCTGAAGTACAACAAGTTTCACACGACCGCGCTCTGCTCACCGACGCGAGCGGCGTTGCTCAGCGGCCGCAATCATCATGTGAATAACATGGGCTCGATCACCGAGACCGCGACGGCGTTTGCCGGCCAAACGGGACAGCGACCCAACAGCGTGGCACCGCTCGCCGAGATGCTGCGGCTCAACGGATACAGCACGGCCGCGTTCGGCAAGTCGCACGAAACCGCCGCGTGGGAGGTCAGCCCGTCCGGCCCGACCGATCGCTGGCCGACTCGATCCGGCTTCGACAAGTTCTATGGCTTCATCGGCGGCGAGGCGAACCAATGGTCGCCGGCGCTGTACGAAGACATGACCAAGATCGAGCCGCCTCACGATCCGAAATACCACTTGATGACCGACCTCGCCAATCAGGCGATCAAGTGGACCGGTTCGCAGAAAGCGCTCACTCCGGACAAGCCGTTCTTCACCTACTTCGCTCCGGGAGCCACGCACGCTCCGCATCATGTGCCGAAGGAGTGGATCGCCAAATACAAAGGCAAGTTCGATCAAGGTTGGGACAAGCTGCGCGAGGAGACGTTGGCTCGGCAGAAGAAACTCGGAGTCGTGCCGCAGGAGACGAAACTCGCGCCCAAACCGGAAGCGATTAAGGATTGGGACACGCTGAGCGCCGACGAGAAGCGGCTGTGTGCTCGCCAGAT
>CAZILR010000908.1:0-2587 GCA_964539995.1 uncultured Planctomyces sp. | reverse complement strand
CGACCACGACGGCCCGATCGTCTTCGGCTGGATCGCCGCGGGCCACCAGGCCGGCGCAGCCACGGCCGCGATTACCGCCGGTGTCATCCGCGCTGCCCAGGGCCGTTATCTCGAGGCCTTCGTCCTGGCCGGCGCCATCCTCAGCGATTCCAACAAATGATTTCGGAGACACTTCATGGACCCCGTTGATCTGCTCAAGGACTTGGTCGCGATCCCCAGTGTGAACCCGATGGGCCGAGATTTGTCCGGCCCAGAATTCTTGGAGGGCTGCGTCAGTGATTATCTCGAAGACGTCTTTCGGAAACTCGGCGTGCGGTATCAACGCATCGAAGTCGCTCCCGGCCGAGCCAACGTGATCGCGCGGATCGATTCTCCGAACGCGAAAACGACCGTGCTGCTGGATGCTCACCAAGACACCGTCCCGACCGACGGCTTCCCCGATCCGTTCAACCCGGTGATCCGTGACGGCAAGCTCTTCGGCCGAGGTAGTTGCGATGTGAAAGGTGGCATGGCCGCGATGCTCTCGGCATTCGCTCGGCTGGTCCGCGAGAAGCCAGCCGGCGCGCCGAACGTCATCCTGTCCTGCACCTGCGATGAGGAATCCACGTCGCTGGGCGTGAACGACCTGACAACGCTGTGGACCGATCCGAAAAAAGCGGGTTCGATCATCGACCGGCGGCCAGACATCGCGATCATCGCAGAGCCAACGCAACTCGACGTCGTGGTCGCACACCGTGGAGCAACTCGTTGGAAAATTCGGACGACTGGCCGAGCCTGTCACAGTTCCGCGCCGCACGAGGGAATCAACGCAATCTACAAAATGGGCCGAGTCCTGACGGCCCTCGAAGAATTCGCTGCCAAGCTAACGACGATGATCCCCGCGCATCCGCTCTGCGGTCCCGCAACCTTGAGCGTCGGGCGCATTACCGGCGGCATCAGCGTCAACACAGTGCCCGACAGTTGCGAAATCGAAATCGACCGCCGAGTCATCCCGGGCGAGGACGGCTGGGATGCCATCAAGCAGGTGCAGCAGCACTTCGCCTCGCGATTGGACTTCGAGGTTGAACACCTGCCGCCGTGGTTGGTCGGAGTCTCGCTGTCCGATGAACACAATGGCCCGCTCGGTATCCGGCTCCTCGATTGCATCGCAAAGATCGCTGGACCACACAAAAAGGTGGGCGTCCCGTACGGAACTCATGCCTCACGCATCTCCTCCGCCGGAGTCCCTTCCGTGGTCTTTGGCCCCGGAGACATTGCTCAAGCCCACACGGTCAACGAATGGATCGACATCGGCCAACTCCGTCAGGCCGCTGAGGTTTATTTCGCATTCTGCACGAACGCATCTTGATGCCGCACTATTCGGTCAGCCGCGACTGGCGGTCGCGCCACTCGTAGACGGGGCCTTTGAGGGATCTCACATGGTCTTCGAGGAAGCCGATCATCGCCCCTTCGATCTTGAGGGGCGTGCCGAGCAAGTCCGTGCCACGCAGCTTCACGCCCTTTAGCTCGCCATAAAAAAATCGCTCGTCGTTCTTTTTCTCCGCACCCTTTTCGGACTCTTTCTCTTTCGCCGCTTTCTTGGAATCCGGTTTCGTCTCGGCCTTCTTCTTGGGAGCCTCGGTTTTCGCCGGATCGCCGCCGAGAAGTTGGAACAGCTTCTTGGCTTGGTCTTTGTCCTGAGTATCGCTTCCGCCGACCACCACAAACGCCGCCATCGGCGTGGACTTCAATTGCCCAGCGATTTGGTGAGCCGGCACCTGTGGCAGCGTGGTTTCCGGAGACAGAAAAATCATCGCCTGAATGTCCTGACCACGCGGAGTCTTCGCGGCCAGATTCGGTGCGTCGTCGTAGGGAACTTTCGCCCAATCCGCCGCCGCAAACGTAATGGCGATAGCCGCGCTCATCGTCGGCGCGACGATCGCCGTCTTGCGCATGTTGAGATTTCCCTTTTGATGCTCCTCGAAGATGAACTTCTTGACGCCGTCCATGTCGCGAACCATCAGGGGGTAATCCGTCGGCTTGAGATCGCTGCCGCCAGCCGCCTTCTTCGCCTTGTCTTTGTCCGGAGCTGCCGCTTTCTTCGGATCATCGTCCTCCGCACCCGGTTTGCTCTGCCCGTGCTTGCGAAGGTCCACGGCGATCACGGCGAAACCCTTCGCGTGCAATTGCTCGGCGAAGCCTTTCGGAGCGGTCCACGTCAAACGGCTCTCGCCCTTCATGTGCAACAGCACAACGGCAGCCGCTTCTTTGCCCTCGGAAGATCGGTAGTACGTCAGCTTGAGCGGCCAACCATCGGCAGGTGACTGAATCGTCTTGTCCTCAACCGGTTTCTCTTCTTTCTTCTTGTCCTGACCCACGGCCAACGAACTAAAGCCGAAAGCGCACAGAACCAGCAGTCCCCACCTGAGACCAATCAGAGACGTCTGTCCGGCTTCCGAATTTCTACGCATCGGTCGAAAAACACTCATGTTGTCGAGACCTTTCAAAGCGGTAGGCCATTGCCATTCCAGACATGGCCAGACACTCAGCCAACGTCGGCCAGTTTAGAACTGAGTCCGAACCCTTTCAATTCGCTTCTGAAACTGCC
>CAZILR010000907.1:0-2594 GCA_964539995.1 uncultured Planctomyces sp. | reverse complement strand
CGCGTTCTTCGAGAATGTTGAACAGCCCCACCTGCACGAGTTCATCGAGTTCCGGCAGTTCATTCATCGCGAAGATTCCACGATGCAGTCGCGGAATCAGGCCGAAGTGCAGAGCCTCTTCCGCCGACATGCTGACTCCGCCGGCGAGCTTCGCGGGATCAATCTCGCCGATGATGTCGGCGAACTTCGTGCCGGGCGCGAGTCGCTCGACGTATCGCTCGGATCGCGGCCACCACGCGATCGGAACTTCGTTCGCCGGACGCGATGCGACCAGTTCGCGGCAGACGCGAGTGATCGGCCGATACGGATCGTCGTGCAGAGGAGCTTCCGGATGTGCGATGTACGGAATCTCGTCGTCGAGGAATCGAGCGAGCGTCCGCATCAAGCGGCTCTTCCCCTGCCCTTTCTCGCCGAGGAACAGCATGTCGTGCCCAGCGATGAGCGCGATGTTGATCTCCGGGATGACCGTGCTCTCGTAGCCCAAGATGCCGGGGAACAGTTCGTCTCCCTCAGCGAGCATTCGCAGAAAGTTGTCTCGCAGTTCTTGCTTGACCGTTTTCGAGACCCAGCCGCTGTCTCGCAGTTCCTGAAGATTGCTTGGTTTGTTCGTCGGCGTCGTCATGAGGAGATGGCTCCCAAGGTGGCGTTGGTGGCTCGCAGATAATCGGCAGGGGCGAGAAAGATTTGCAAGCCGCGCTGGCCTGCGGAAATCGAAACGAGGTCGAACAGTTCGATGGTCTCGTCGGCGAACACGGGAAACGCTTTCTTGGCTCCGAGCACCGTGACGCCGCCGCGAATGTAACCGGTCAGTGGCTGCACTTCCTTCAGCGAAACCGGCTCGACCTTGCGATCACCGGTCCGTTTGGCCGTGGCTTTGAGGTCAAGTTCGCAGTTGCCGGGAACGACCGCGAAGAAAACTCCCGTGCGATCGCCGCGCACGACGAGCGTTTTGAAGACTTGCTCCAGCGGCAGGCCCACTTTACGAGCCACCGTTTCCGCCGACAAATCTTCGGGATCAACATTGTACTCGCACAGCGAATACGAGATCCCCATCGCATCCAGCAGCCGAGCGGCGTTTGTTTTCGTCGCCATGAACGCTCCGAAGCTCAGCGGCCGAGGTCTCGATGTTCCGCAATCAGGATGAGTCCTTGCAACGGCAGGTGCGGTTCAAAGCGAGCATTGGGCAAGTGCGAGGCAAGCAACGCACCTCCGCCGCCGGTGACGAAGATGTCCGTGTCTAGCCCCGCTTGTCGGATCAACAATTCTTTGACCGCGCCGAGCTGTCCCCAAAACAAACCGCTGCGAATCGCCGCACGCGTGTTGCGGCCGAGCGGTTCGGGAGTTGTTTGTCCGAGTTCCGCGACCGAGACCAGCGGCAGCATCGCGGTGTACTCGTGCAAGGCTTTTGCCGAGAGCGCGAGGCCCGGAAGGATCGCACCTCCCTCGAACGAGCCGCTGACGGAAACCACATCGACGGTTGTCGCCGTTCCCGAATCAACGATCACGGCTGAGCGTCCCGCGCGGCGCAGTTCATTCACCGCGACGGCATTCAACAGCCGGTCGATGCCAACGCGGCGCGGTTCGTCCACGCGGATCGACAGCGGAAGATCGTTCGTGTTCGCCACCGTTCGCGGAATCGGGCCTAGCGAACTCGGCCAACTCGCTTTCAATTCCTCAACGCCGTTGGGATTCGAGCCAGCGATCACGCCCGGCAAAACATTCGTCACGCTCGATTGCCATTGGGCGAGCAAATCCCACGGAACGGCCTCGTGCGCCTGAAGCGAGATGCGGTGGATGCAAGCCGGCAACTCACCGCGCTGCCGAGAACTGGACGACACGAACAGCCCAAACTTGACGCGAGTATTCCCCACGTCGATGGCGAAACGATGCTGAACCGCAGGAGCTGTCACGATGCCACGTCCACTCGAAACAGGATCACGCTCCGGCACGCGGCTGCCACACGAGGATTTCTCCCTTGCCGGGGACCGACGAATCGCCGGAGTATCGCTGATAGGCTCCGTCTTGTTCGTTGACCGGAAGAGTGAGACCGAGTGGGCGGACATGCTTGGCAATCAGACGCAGAAATGTCGGCGAGTTGTTGCACGCGAAGTTGAACGTGGGGAGCAACTTGATCGGTTTCAGCGAGATGATCGTGCCGCGAATCATCCAGGCTCCGGTGCGGATTTCGGCTCCGTTCATCAGGAGGATCGTGCCGCCCTTCATTTGCAGACCGCAGAAGTCGCGGACCTGGCCACCGATGGCGATGATGCCTCGCTTCATGCGCATGCCGACTTCCAAGCCGGCAGTGCCGCCGATCAGGATCGTGCCGTTGTTCATGCCAGAGAGACTGCCTCGGTACGCCGCTCCGACTTGGCCGCCGGTATTGCCGCGGACGTGGATCAAGCCGCCGGTCATTTCGCCGCCGACCCAATCAGAAGCGTTGCCGGTGACTTCAATGGAGCCGCCTTTCATGGAGGCTCCCAAGTGCATCCCGACGTTGCCGACGACTTTGATCCGGCCACGAGTCATGGCTCGGCCGATGTATTTGACCTTGGCGAGGTCACCGTGGATTTCGAGTTCGTCGCTCGGCTCAC
>CAZILR010000906.1:0-2595 GCA_964539995.1 uncultured Planctomyces sp. | reverse complement strand
TCACGACTCGCCAACAGCCGATGTTCCAATGCCTGCCGAGCCGCCGGGTCGATCGGGATTCCTTGCCGAGTCATCTCGGTTCGCAACGCCTGCTGCCGCCGCGGATCGCTCTTCGATTCGGCAATCTGATCGTGCTCGGTCGTGAGACGCTCGTAATCGCGAGTCATCTCGCCGAACACGACGTAATGCTGCCATAACCCATATCCCGCCAACACACCCGCCGCCAACGACAGTCCTAAACAGAGTGACTTGATGTCTCGCGAACCCCGCAGTTCGCGACGCAGCATCCCGATCAGCACACCGGAACCGACCCATTCCCACGCCAGATTGATCGCCGCTCGCGAGTTCCCAACACCGCAGACGACCACCAACGCCGAGACCACTTGAGCGACCACCAGACTCGCCATCGCGAAGTCGATCGCATCAAATCGAGTCCGCTCGTCACCCAATCGCCAACCCCAAACCGTTCGAGCCACCGCCGTCAGCAGCACCAGTTGCGCCAACCACAACGTCATCCCTGCGCCCGCGCCTTCGGTCGGCATCAGCCATCGAGCGGCCAGCAACGCGGACAGCCATGCCAGCATGAGGCTTTGAGACGGTGACGGTTCGGCGGCACACGGTGACGACGCGGTGACAGCCTGAGGGGTGGTTCGTTTTCGCGACATGAATCATTGCGCGACGCGCAAGCGAATTGTTTTCGATCTAACTCGGAGCCACGCTTGTTTGAGGATCAAGGTTCTCGTGTTGACGACGGCCGGGGCGGCTCGACCAAGAACTTCACAAGGTAGTGGGGATTCCGGTGAACTTGCAGCCGAACTTTCTTTGCGGCCGTAGGAATTTGAAACCATGTACGATAGTCATCCGGCCCCGTACTGATGATACCTGGCCCCGTCTTGGGCTTGCGGACAAATCGCTCATATCGCCGTCCCTGCTCGTCCAGCATTCGACACTCGATGAGTGAGTAGGCAACGCCGAGGGGACGTGGGGCATTTGCCTTGGATGACGCGCTGAGTTTGACGCCGATTTCCCGGTCGGTCTGTGGAGTCTCGGCCCTCGTGGATGTCGATGAGACGTCTGTTTTAAGACTGATGACATCGACCTGATATTCAAGCATCGTCCGAGTCTGCCTAATCGTTGCTTCACTACCAGCGGGCGGTATTTCAAATTCGCCCAGATCCCAAACCCAGTCCTTGGGGAGCTGTGCGTCTTCTGATGGATGTATGGCGCATCTGAATTCCCAGGCTGGTTCGTGAGGTGACAACAGACAATCCTGACAAGGCTGGAAGGAACCATACGGAGCTCGAAACGAGCCCTCACCCGCAACCCAGTCATCAACCGACTTGCCATCCAGCGTCACTCGCATTCGAGGATTGGTCTTCAAAGACATCATGGGAGTGAACTCCCAGCGCTCAGTCTGATAACTCCTCCGCAGGATCACTTCCGCGTCAAAACCATCTAAATGTACCTCCAACCCGTCAGCCAGCGTTTTGCTCGCAGGCAGCGGTTCGGGCATCCAAGTTTCAAACGTGGGGAAGGGGCTGGGGATGTCAAAGGTTGCAATCTTTTCGCCGGCTTCGTTGAGGAACAGGACTTTGAAATTACCGCTCGGAGCTCGCAGCGCGCCGACTTCCAGCACATGTTTCATAACCAAAGTCTTGCTTCCATCATTGACGCTGTTGAATTCCGCCGCGTGCGAGCGGTGCCCAAACTCATTTTCCACGACGGCGCGGCCGTGAAACTTACACGGACGACCGGCTTGGTCTTCGCTATAGAACCACAGCACCGCAGCCTCGTTCGGCGTTGTCCGTTCGAACTCGATTGGGTTGGAACGCTGCAGCCAATCCCGCCATTCCTTCCGAAAGTGGTGACTCTTGCCATACGTCACTTGATGCAAAACGAGCCGCGTGCCATCCGGGAAGACGCATGTTTGAATTCCCGCAGGTGGCGACTTTGACGGAAACACCAAAGACACAACTCCCAAAACCACGAGCGGTACCAAAAGCACGCTGATGGCGCTCAACCACAATCGCCAGCGCGGCGTCGAGGCTTCAGGGGGAAGATCAGACGGCAGTTCGTTCATTCGGAAGTGCGTCCCACAGTTTCGAGAATGGCGACGATCGCCAACACGCACAGCACGAGCGCGATCACTAGCCACGCTCCCGACCAATCGTGAACTCGGTACAGCAGCAAGGCTCCCAAGCCGGTCGTCAGCGTGGCGAGATGCACCGTCAGCACCGCGTGCTTCTGCTTCAAGCCCAACTCCACCAGGCGATGCGAGAAGTGACTCTTGTCTGGCTTGAAGGGACTCCGCCGCTCGATCAGCCGAATCAGCAGCACCGAGGCGAAGTCGTACAACGGCACTGCCAGCACGCACAGCGGCGCGAGAATCACATGCCGACCATGCTGAGCCGCTCCGCCGTGTTCGTAGAAGGTTCCCAGTACAACCATCGACGCCAACACCACGCCGATGAAATAGCTGCCGGTGTCACCCATGAAGATTCGAGCTGGCGGCCAGTTGTGACACAAGAAGCCCAGCAGCGATCCCGCCAGAACCAGCAACACGCCAGCGACCAGCCATCTCGGTTCGGACAATGA
>CAZILR010000905.1:0-2597 GCA_964539995.1 uncultured Planctomyces sp. | reverse complement strand
TTCAGCTTGGAAACCTTCTTGCCGACTCCCACCGGCTTCGACGACCCGGCCGCCGTGAGCGCGGTGCTGGCGGACAACGCTCGCCGAGTTTGGGACGTGCTGCTGTTGATCTACTGCTTGATCGCGGCGGTCGTGCCGGTCTGGTTGCTGCTGCAACCACGAGGTCATCTCGGCGGTTACTTTTTGTACGTCGCGTTAGCCGGCGGCGCGCTGGGGCTGATGCTCGGCGGCGAGCCGATTCAGTATCCCGCCTTCAACGGCATGGTCGGCATCAACGGACAGAGCCTCGTGCCGATGCTGTTCATCACGATCGCGTGCGGAGCATGCAGCGGTTTTCATTCGCTGATCTGCTCCGGGACAACCTCGAAGCAATTGGCGAAAGAGACTGATGCGAAGACCATCGGCTACGGAGCTATGCTGCTCGAAGGCATGGTCGCCATCGTCTCGCTGTGTTGCGTGATGATCCTGGCGAAGGATTCACCCGCCGTGAAAAACCCGCAACCAAATCTGATTTACGCTTTGGGCATCGGCAGCTTCCTGGAGGTCTTGGGCATCCAGCCGCAGATCGGAGTCTCGTTCGCGCTGATGGCGTTCACGACGTTCATCTACGACACGCTCGATGTCTGCACTCGGCTGGGACGGTACATCATCCAAGAGCTGACCGGCTGGCATAACCGCTTCGGCCGCTGGCTGGGAACCGCGTTGACCGCCGGAGCACCGCTGTTTTTCTTGCTGCAACCGGGCGTCGATGCCGCCGGCAAACCGTTGCCACCTGTTTGGCGAGCGTTCTGGAATCTGTTTGGCGCGAGCAACCAACTGCTCGCCGCGCTGACGCTGCTCGGCGTGACTGTCTGGCTGTGGCGGACTCGCGGCGAGCGCTGGGTCTGGTTCGTCACCGGCATCCCGACCGTGCTGATGTATGTGATGAGCACCTGGGCGTTGATCTCAATGACGTGGCCGAAGTTCTTCGACAAGGCCGGCTCGTTTACGGCTCCTAGCGAGGTCGTGCCGTGGATCGGCGTCGTGCTGCTCGCTCTGGCGGCACTGATGCTCGTCGAAGCGATTGCGGTACTAACCGGCGGACGGTCTTCGACTCCGCCGCAAGCGGGCGAAGTCTCAGCCGTGCCCGCGTGATTCCGATAGGACAAAGAAGACTTATCGGACGCATTCGTCGTATACGTCCTATTTGCCTTTCAGAACAGTTTCCACCAAGCCGCTTCGTCCCGATCGCAGCGCCGCTTGCGTGAAATCGAACACCGGCAGAGCACATTCCGGTGGAGCAACCGACTGCGTGCCGAGCAGCAACTGGTCGAGAAATCCGCTGACCGGATTGCCGAGTCGGTCGAGTTCGGGATGCGTCAGTGGGCTGACTCCCATCGCGGCTTGCATTCGCGGATCGGCGACCGGCAACGGTTCGAGCGTGTTGCTGCGGCCGAGCCAGATTTGCCAGTCACGGACGAGCAAGTCGGCGTGCTCGCAGTGAAAATGAAAGTCCTCGCGAAACGTCTGCGCGTGGCCGGTGAAGTGCATCGTCAGCAGCACGTCCCGTTCAAGCCGTGCGGAAAGCGATGACACAATTTCGACTCGGCTTCCGCACGTCTGATTCCGGGCAAACACATCGAGCGGTTTCAAGCCCGTGAGAAAAAACGCGAGGTCGATTTTGTGGCTACCGGCATCGCCAATGAATCCGCCGAGATTGATTGCCGGATCGTCTCGCCAAGTCCCACCGATCGTTTGCTGCCAGCGTTCGGAGTTGATCGACGTCACGGCCCGCAGCGTTCCCCAGCGGCCGGATTGGATTTCGTCTCGCAGCACTCGATAGACCGGCCACGTCCGTCTCTGGTACGCGACCGACAAGATCGGCCCGCTGCGTGACTCGTCGATCAGCGTCAGCAGATGCTCGCGCCGATCGGCCAGCGGCTTTTCGCAGAGCACATGCCAGCCGCGCGCTCGGCAGGCGCGGATGTGATCGAAGTGCAGCGACGTCGGCGTGCCGATGATCGCGGCGTCGGCTTCGATCTGAGTCAGCAAGTCGTCGAAGTCGGTGAAGCCACGAGCCTCGGTCGCGAGTTCGTGACGCAGCGATTCCACTGCGTCAGCTTGCGTGTCGAACAGAGCAACAACTCGGCCTCGACCGTCGGCGATCAGACGTTCGATGTGCAGTCGTCCCATGCGGCCACAGCCGAGGATCACAAATCGCAGAGGTGCCGGTGAGTCCGTCATGGCGGCGGATCATCGCTTCTTTTCGATGGCTTTGCGAACCTCTTCGACAGTCAGTCTTTCGTCGCCGTCGATGTCGAGCCGCTTGAAGATCGGCATTAACTTGGCGGGGACTTCGCTCGTCGTGAGGACGCCGTCCTTGTTCACGTCAAGCTGCTGAAGTTGTTCCACGACTTGTTTGAGCACAGCCGGCGGCAAGATGGCTCCGGCGGCCTTGGGTTTCGATTCCACCGAGGACTTGCGACTCGCCTCGAAGGCATCTCGCGGAACCGCGATGTCGAAGTAGCCGATCAGCATCTCGTCCCAAGTCTGCTCGCCCCAGCGGACGGTCGCTTTCGGATTCGGGTTGTTGAGGTTGTTCTCCGAGTTGTCGTAGT
>CAZILR010000904.1:0-2599 GCA_964539995.1 uncultured Planctomyces sp. | reverse complement strand
CGAGCCGTGTTCCGAATCGCGACATCGCGCTCGATGCGTCTTGCCCAATCAGCCGGAACGCGCTAGCGTCCGGTTCGGAATGTCGAATCGTGTTCGATGACACAGAAACGGCCGTGACGTTTGATGCCGTATTGCCGATCGAACCGGACGCTAGCGCGTTCCGGCTGATTGGGGTTGGACGAACATCGTTGTCTTCCAATCCGACGCGGCGCAGGGCTTCGCGGACTTCAGTGGTGGAGACATCGGGCCGATCGAGATGCACGTTTTCGGCCAGCGTGCCTTCGAGGATTTCGACCCCGCGCACCAACGACACGTTCTGCCGCAGCACGTCCGGCCGCAGGTCAGTCAGGTCGAGATCGTCGAGCACGATCCGGCCTGACGACGGCTCGCGCAACCGGAACAGCAGGTCGAGCAGCGTGCTCTTGCCACAGCCAGTCGGCCCGGTGATCGCGATGACTTCGCCCGGCTCGGCCGAGAACGTCACGCCGTTCAACACGGGCGAAGCGGCGTCGTAGGAAAACGAAACTTGCCGCAACGAGACGCTCGCCGCGCCGGTGCGTCCGAAGTGCATCGCCCCCGACGACGGCTCGACCGGCAAGTCGAACAAGTGGCCCAGCTTGTCCATCGACGTCAGCAAGTCGTAGAAACCTTCGAGATGTTTGTCGAACTTCGCCACCGCCGCGACGATCAGCGTTACGATCAACTCCGCCGCGACAAGCTGCCCGAGCGTCATCTGCCCTTGAATGACCAGGAACCCGCCAAGTCCCAGCAGCACCGCGCTGGCAAACGCTTCCAGTGCGAGGCCCATCACAATCTGCCGCATCAGCACGCGGTAATGAGCTTCCCGCGCGACGAGATAATCGGTCGTCAGCCGATCCGCGCGAGTCAACGCGAACTCGGCCGCGCCGTTCCCCTTGAACATCGTCGGACATCGGGCCATGTCTTCCAGCCAACCGGCGACCGCGTACTTGCTCCGAGATTCCACGATGCTCGTCCGCACGGCCCCGCGGCCAAACACGAACACGTTCAACAGCAACATCACCAGCAACACCGCATCGAACGCCAATAGCCACGGGTGATAAAACGCGAGCACGATCATGCCGAGTCCCACCGTCAGCACGACCGTCAAACCATCGAGCGCCAACTGCGCGACGATCTTCTGCATCGTCACGACGTCGAAGAACCGGTTCAGCAACTCCGGCGAGAACTCATGTGCGTGATCGAGCCGCACGCGAGGCAACTGCCACGCCAGCCGCGCCACCGTTCTCGCGAACAGCCGCCGCTGAATCAGTTCCACCACAAACTTTTGCAGAAACCGCAGTGCCGCCGCGAAGCCGAGGAACGTCAACAAGATGATCGACAACACGACCAACGGTTGCAGCAACGTCCCAAACGCGACCGTGTTGACCAACGCCTCCACCGCGATCGGCGTCGCGAGCGTCAGCATCCCGATCACCAACGCGAAGATGACCACGATCCACAAATCGGATCGCTCCGGCCGCAGAAACTCCCGCAACCGCGCGAACGGCGACGGATGATGATGCCCAGGCGAGCCGACGGGCGTCAGCCCCCGGACTCCATCGCCGCCATGTCCGGGAGCTAACGCTCCTCGGCTCGCCAAATCCAGATGTGGCATGTCATCCGCAACCGGATCAAGCACGACCCACCGCCGAGTCGGCGTCGCATCAGCCAATAATCCCGAAAGCTCCCGCTGCGACACCCATCGGCCAGCGGGATCATTCGGCAATTCCAACAACCGAAACTTGTTCCGTTTTGTTCCGGACAAAACCATCAGCCGGAACGCGCTAGCGTCCGGTTCAGAATCGGAAGCGACTCCACCGCTCGAACCGGACGCTAGCGCGTTCCGGCTGATGGCGTCATCCACGTCCACCAGCGTCACCGCCGCGACGCCATGCCGAGCCAACTCAAACACTTCTCGCTGCGTCGCGTCGATCACACGAGCGGCATAGTTCAGCCCACGACACGTCTCGACCAGCCATTTCCACCAACGCTCATCGTGCGTGCCCGGCCAAGCCAACGTCGCTTCGGCGAGCGAGCGGCGGATGGCTGAGACATCCACCCGCCGCCCCTCCCCGCACAACAACCGAATCGCTTCGGCTCCGAGTTCTCCGAACGGTTCCGTCATCGTCGAATCATTCCTCTTGACGGTCGATCGGTCCTGATCTCCCGGAATTTGTTGTTGTCCATCAGCCGGAGGTCGCTAGCCCCGGTTCGGAAGGCCAACGGTCATTCAAACCGGACGCTAGCGCGTTCCGGCTGATAAGTCACATGACGGAGCGTGTCTCGCAACCCGTCACATCGCGACCTCGACAGAACGCTTCGGGAACGACGGCAACGAACAGCGGCTCGGGATCGCGCTTCAATTCTGGCGAGCCGACCTCTTCCATCCGTCCTGCTCGCCACAGCGAGGCGATGACCGCGACTGTCAGGATGCCGACCACGACGCTCAGGCTGACGGCAATCGGAATCGGTGCGAGATCCACCAGCATCATCTTAGTGCCGACGAACGCCAGGATGCCCGCGAGTCCGTACTTGAGGTATCGGAACTTGTCCATCATCCCCGCCAAGGCGAAGTACA
>CAZILR010000903.1:1266-2603 GCA_964539995.1 uncultured Planctomyces sp. | reverse complement strand
GCGCCCCGGCAACAACTGAATCACATCCGCCTGCCGATTCTGATTGGCTCGCGCGACCGCATCCCGCAAGCTCCCGGCCTGCCCCTCCGGCACATCCGGCCGCACCGTGAACACCGCCGGCAACTGCCGAGCCTCCAACCGCTCCGACGCCACCCCGCCCCGCCGCTGCGTGTCCCACCGCCGCCCACCGCGCGACCGAGCGTCTCGATTCATCCACTGCGACAACCAATCGAAAAACTTCATGGCATCCTTGCCTTTCTGAAGCCGAGTGCGAACCAAACCGTAGCCACAAGCTGCCAGCTTGTGGCCATTCGGCAAGCAAGCTGGCAGCTTGCTGCTACGTTTGACGAAAGCCGCACCACGGAGGGATGGAACGAAGACGTGACAGCGCTGAACGCGCTCAGGAGGGGAATCGGGGGAGCGGCGTGTACTGAATTCCCTCACCGCCGGCAACAGCAATCCGGGCGGACGCCTCGCGTTCTTCGCTTCCGGCGAGCCGGGCGGCGTCAGCCCTGGACGATCTGGAATTGGAAGACGTCCGGGGGCTGACGCCCTCCGGCTCGCGTTCGCATGTGCCGGACGGCTTAACGAGGCTTGTTGATCCGGTACTTGCGGAGTTTGCTGAACAGCGTGCTGCGTGGGATGCCCAGCAGCCGCGCGGCCTCCGCTTTGTTTCCGCTGGCGGATCGCAGGGCGTCTTCAATCGCTTCACGCTCCGCGAACTCGTCGAGCACATTGCGGCCGAGCGTCTCCGCGCCAGCCATGACCGGTTCTTCCGCACGCTCGCGACTGCTCCCGCGCGGCGTTCTCGGATCGAGACTCGACCGTGACGCAACTCCCTTCGGTGAGGCCATTCGTCGTTCGAGCACTTCATGCGGCAGATCACTCAACATGACGCTCTCTCCCTCCGCCAACACGACCGCGCGTTCGATGACGTTTTCGAGTTCGCGGATGTTGCCCGGCCAAGAGTAGCGTTTCAGTGCGTCGAGCGCCTCGTCGTCAATTTGCGAAAGAGGCTTGCTCAGTCGCTGCGAGGTTCGCTTCAAAAAGTGCAGCGACAACTCGTGAATGTCTTCTTTCCGCTCCGCCAGCGTCGGCAGCACGATGCTGATGACATTCAGCCGGTAAAAGAGATCCTCGCGAAACTTTCCTTCAACGATCAGCTTCTTCAAATCCTGATTCGTCGCCGCGATCAACCGGACGTCCACTTGCACCGTGCGCGTACCACCGACAGGCTCAAACTGCCGAGTCTGCAAAACTCGCAGCAGCTTGATTTGAGTCTCCAGCGAGATGTCGCCGATTTCGTCCAAAAACAGCGTGCCGCCGTGAGCGGACTC
>CAZILR010000903.1:0-1256 GCA_964539995.1 uncultured Planctomyces sp. | reverse complement strand
TCAAAGCGACCGACTCGGTCTTTGTGCGCTCCTGTGAAGGCCCCTTTGACGTGCCCGAACAACTCGCTTTCCAACAGGCTGGGAGACAGCGCCGCACAATGCACGCTGACCATCGGCGCATTCCGCCGCGAACTGTTGACGTGAATCGCATGCGCGAGCAATTCCTTGCCCGTGCCGCTCGGCCCCGTGACCAACACAGATGACTCGCTCTGCGCGACTTTACGAACCGTGGCGAGCACCCTCTGAATCGCGGGACTGCTCCCTTTGATGTGCCCACGCTCGAAATCTTCCGCAGAGGCCTCCGGCTTGGCGGGAGCGTCGCCCGCTTGAGTCGTCCGAATCTCCTGCTGAAGCATGTTGATCACTCGCCGCTGCTCGTCGATCTTCTCGACCTTGAGCTGCATCTCCTCGTTCAACCGCGAAATGTCCTGATGCACTTTGACGCTGTGCAATGCGACGCTGGTGATCTGCCCCAGCGCGTTGAGGAACGTCAAATCTTCGGCGGTGTACGGCGTCCCATTTTGTTTGGGGCCGAGCGCGACCGCTCCCGCCAATTCGCCGTCGCTCAGAAAGGCGTACAACAATTCCGCACGCAGGCTACGCAGTGTTTGCTGCGCCGAGGCCGGTCCACTCAACAGCGGATTCATGGATCGAGCGACGGCCGACTCGGTCTGCAATGTCTGCATCAGCTCATCGTCCGCGACGATCTGCGCAGGCAGGTCGGAAGCCCCTTCGGCGGCGATCAACTGAAAGGAGGAACTCTCCACGTCTCGCAAATACACGGCGATCCGCTCTGCTCGCAACACCTCACGGCAAGAACCAATCATGCGATGCGCCAACGTCTCACGATCGACAACACTCTCGACGGCCCGGTTGATCCGCTGCAACGCTTTATCGAGTTGATACTTCTCTCGATAGAAACGCAGGTCGATGAATTGCTGGATTCGGTCTCGACCCCACAGCAACATTGTGACAGCGACCGCCAGCACGGCTCCCAACAAGAGAACTTGTTGGCGTTCCGGAAATGTTGGACCACCCGCATTCCAAAAATTGGCGGTCAAACCCCCGAGCGAAATCAATCCGGCAAACGCCGCCGTCAGCCCCAAACTGGCCGAGTAATATCGCATGCCTTTGCTGACGATCTGGTCAATCAGCATCAGCTTGAATCGCAGAATCGCCACGGCATAAGCCAACATGAACGACAAGCTGGCCAGGAACATCGCAAACCTGGCGCGTCCCAGTGCGAATTCCACACG
>CAZILR010000902.1:0-2607 GCA_964539995.1 uncultured Planctomyces sp. | reverse complement strand
ATCACAGCGAGATGCGGCGAGGGATCGTAGGGTGGGTCGAGCATCGCGAGACCCACCAGCAGCAAACAAGACGCGAACAATTTCACGACGACGCTCCCAAGAATCGAAACGATTGGTGGGTCTCGATGACTCGACCCACCCTACGACGACGAATCACTTCGCCAACTGTTCTTTGATGAACTCCAGCGCTCGCGCGTTGACCTCGGCGACGCGCTTGGGGTCGCCGTCGCGGAGGCCGTGCTCGGCTCCTTCGAGGGTGAGGAGTTCGTGCTTCACGCCGTGCTTGGTCAGTTCCTGAGCCATGTCGGTCGAGCAGAAATACGGGACGTCGGTGTCCTTGGTGCCGTGGATCATCAGGATCGGCGGGTAGTCGCGCGTGATCTGTTTGACCGGGCAGAAGCGGTCGAGCTTGCCGTGTTCTTTCTCCGCGTCGATGCCGGTGACTCCCAGCGACCAGCCGCCGGTTTGTCGCAAGTGGCGATAGTAGCCGCCGCGAGCTTTCCCCTCGGCGGGATCGTCGGTGTTCGTGAGCACCTTTCCGTTCTTGTTGACGCCGGCCAACGCTTCGTCGCGAGGCACGGGGGCTCCGTGATGGGTGGACTTCGACCGAGTCCACTCGCCGTCGATGTCGCCGTAGCCCCAATAGGCCACGAGCGCCGTCGGCTTGGGAGAGACGATCGCTCCCGACAGCATCGTGAGGAACCCGCCCGCCGAGCCGCCCGTCACGACGATGCGGCGCGGGTCGGCTCCGAACTGTTTTGGACCTTGCTCTCGCAGCCAGCGGAAGGCGTCCTGCACGTCGGCCGCGATCTCCGGCAACTTCACTTCCGGAGCCAACCGATAATCGAGCGACACGAACACGAATCGCTCGCGAGTACACAGCTCCAGAATCTGCTTGGGCACCTGCGAGCGGCTGCCGACGATGAGCGCTCCCCCATGAATCCAAACCACCACCGGCCGAACCTCCGCCCCCTCCGGCCGATACACATCCGCCTCCACCTTCACGTCCCCCACCGTCTTGTAAACGTGAGTCGTCTTGATGAGCGGCTGGGTGGCGGACTTGGCGTCGTCCGCGCCTAGACTGATGGAACTTGTTAGCACGCACAGACTCAACCAACTCGCTCTGACACAATTCGACTGCAAGTGAAGTTTCATCGTCGTTGCCTTTCATAGTGCTATCAATATTGAGACGGTGCTGTGCGAGTTTCAGAGAAGCCGGCACTGCTCGCGGTCTTCATCGCTGATCCCAAAAAGTCTTGACCCGTATTGCTAGGCCAGTTGCCATCAAGAAATAGGAGCTCATCCAGACCCATGCGCCGATTAGTGCGTCGGGCGAATAGAGGCACAAAAAAAATTCCCGATCGCCGTCAATCCGACGATCAAGAGAAGCGTCAAACAACCCCCAAATCCTTTACGACTGCAAACCAATGGACTGAGCACCAACGCAAGATTCGAAGGCCACCAATAGAAACCGAAGAACAGACACTCGATACCCAACAATGGGCGAAACCAACGAGATGCGGGCAAAAACAGCGAAATTCCAAACACGATCAACCCGAAAATGCAGAACGCACTCGCAACTTCGCGCGAATACAGCGCTGACGCTTCGGCCGGGGATGAAGTCGGCTCATCAGATGTCGGCGATTCGGACATAAGGTAATTCAGGCGAAGGAACGTGTGAGCAAAAGCGTCTCGTCCGCAGTCCAGAACCGCTGGCTGTCCCCACGCGAGACGTTCTAACCAGTCTCGCATTCACCGGCAAAGCCGCGTCGGCCAGCTTGGTTCGCAACGATGCGTTCAAAGTAGCCGTCACCGCTCCGCGTGACGAGCCTTTTGAGTTTGACTCACGAACGGTTTGAAAGCGTTCGATGCCGTTTGCCCGAAGGCTCATCACGCGGAACGTGATGGCTACTTTCCGGCAAAGCCGCGTCGGTCGGTTCGCAGCGGGCGATCAACGTAGCCGTCATCGCTCCGCGTGACGAGCCTTTCGCGTTTGCCTCGCGAGCGGTTTAGAAGCGTTCGATGCCGTTTGCTCGAAGGCTCATCACGCGGAGCGGTGATGGCTACTTTGATGGCGACTAATTGAGCGGCTTCGACCACACGATGAACTCGCCGGCCGAGAGGCGCGCCTTCTTGGGATTGTCGGCGATGTAGCGGCGTAGGTGATCGAACTGCTCGGACGAACGGACGAGATGGTCGAAACCGTCTTGTTGCCAGAAGCGGCCGGAGGCACCGATGGCTCGGTTGATCTGAGTCGCTTGCCAGTGCTTCCAGTTTTCGCATTGCTGGAGCATCGCCTCTTCGTTCGGAAATGCGGCCAGCAGGTGGACGTGGTTCGGCATCACGACGAGGTCGGACAGCTCGTAACGCTCGCCATCGAATTTCCGCAAACTGTCGGACACGATCTGAGCCAAGCCGTGACATCGCAGGACGCAGGCTCCGCGACACGCATCCAGTTCGTCGTGCCAGCGGGTTGAGAAGTGCTGAAAGAACTCACGCTGTGTTTTGGGGTCGAGCTTTTGAAGTTCCAGCCGCCAATCATGAGCGCGTGGGTTAATGGCGTGTTGCCGAAGCCATTGTTGCCGCTCATGCCGCCAGCGTTCGAGG
>CAZILR010000901.1:0-2611 GCA_964539995.1 uncultured Planctomyces sp. | reverse complement strand
AACATCAAAATGTGGGAGTTCGAGAAGAAGCTGGCAAAAGACGCCAAGTTGCTGGAGAAGCTCAGCGGCAACGCCGGCACTGGTGGTGCATCCGATCCGAAAGCGATCAGCTACACGGGCCACATGCTGCAACTGAAGGATTTCCTCAAAGCCATCGAGACTGGTGGCCAGCCGCTCGTGGATGGCATCGAAGGCCGCAAGTCGGTCGAGATCATCCTGGCGATTTACCAAGCGGCCTGGACCGGGAAGACGGTGAAGTTGCCGCTGGCGAAAGACCCGAAGCGTCCCGCTTCAACGGGCAAGAAATAGCCGCGCGTTTCGCGAAGTGAACACGCTTCGGGGCAGAGTGGATTGACCTATGCGCCAACGGCTTCAACCGTGAAGTTCTTTGAACGCGCCGTGTGTAAAATAACCACGGCGAGGCTCGCGACCCGGGGACGAACATCCGGCGGTACGGCTTTCCGGACCTCGCGTTGGGAACTCTGCGGGGACCATCAATGTTGCCGCGTATCAACGGCTCGTTGGAGGCGACGAACTCACACAAAATTCGCGACAACCGGCTGGATTCGCGCATCCGCGCCAATCGCACAAATCGACGGGGTCTCGCCAAATTCGCTCGTTCGGAAGCGTTGCAGGCTCGGAGACCGGTTCGCACCACGTTTTAATCACGTCACTTGAGCCGGACGTCGGCTTCGGAAACTTTCTCTGGCGTGAATGGCGACGCCGTTTTCATCATCGCGAATCTTGCTCTCAAAATCGCATCACAGGATCGCACCATGATTGCTCCCAGCACTTATCATCCGCAGGCTGAGTTGGAACAGACGATCGCTGAGTTGGAAGCGCTCGACGATTGGAACTCGCAGGTCATGGCCGAGACGGAGATCGGTGTCTTCGATTGGCCGCTGCGATCACACGAGCTGTATCTCTCGCCGATCTTCAAACGGATGCTCGGCTATAGCGATCATGAACTGCCGGACTCGTTACAAGCGTGGCTCAGCCACATTCACGCGGACGACTACGACCGAGTCACCTCGGCGCTCGACCACGCGGTTCGTAGTGGTGCTCGCAAGTTCCAAACAGTGCATCGCGCCAAGCACCGCAACGGCACAACTCCGTTGTTTCTCATCAAAGCCTCGATCGTCCGCAGCAGCCAGGGCACCCCGACACGCATGCTTGGCGCAGTGATCGACTTGACCTCTGTGACGGAAGAGTTGCCAAGCGTCGGTGTTTAGAGCGTTTCCAGTTCAGGTGTAGCGGCAAAAGGTCGCTGAAGTCGTGAGACTTCAGGCCGGAACTCTCATGAGTTCCGCTACAGCCAGCGTGAAAGCTGGTCTAACCGCCGATTGCCGTCGTCAATGTCGAGCTATCTTTCTTCTTGAGTTCGCTGTTACGGAAAATGCCGTCCTCGCGGCACGGCCTCTCGTCAGCCTTCGGAAGTGCCGATACACTGCCGCGACTCGTTTTGGCTCATGCTGAGCCGGCTTGGCTCACTCAGCCAAACAACCGTCAGAACCGTTTTGTTTTCGTCGCCAGAGGAATCCGATCGTGCCCGCTGCTGAACCCAAATCCGCCGCCAAATCCAAGTCCACAACCAAGCCGATGACCGGAGCCGATATCCTGGTTGAGGCACTGATCCGCAATGGTGGCGACACCATCTTCGCCTATCCGGGCGGAGCCTCTATGCCGTTGCATCAAGCGTTGCTGCGGCGGAAGGACGGCATTCGGACAATCCTGCCTCGGCACGAGCAAGGCGGCGGCTTCGCGGCTCAAGGAGTGTCGCGCACAACGAATAAGGTTGGTCTGTGCATGGCCACCAGCGGGCCGGGCGCGACGAACCTCGTCACCGCCATCGCCGATGCCAAGATGGACTCCGTGCCGTTGGTCGCGATCACCGGGCAGGTTGCACAGAAGGTGATCGGTACGGATGCGTTTCAGGAAACTCCGATCGTCGAAATCTGCCGCGCGATCACCAAGCACTACTACATGATTACCGCTCGCGATTGGCGCGAGGCCGAAGATGTCCAGCAGGCATTGCGTGACATTCCACGCATCGTCAAGGAAGCGTTTTACCTCGCGAAGTCGGGTCGTCCGGGACCGATCCTGCTCGACTTTCCCAAGAACATTCAACAGGCCGTGCTCGAAGGTGACATCGACTGGGATCCGCCGATGAGCCTGCCGAGCTATCACCCCGAACGCAAGAAGGCCGCGCCGGAACAAATCAAGCAAGTGCTCGCGGCGGTCAAGCACTCGCGACGGCCGATCCTGTATGTCGGCGGCGGAGTCATCAACTCCGATGCCGCCGAAGAACTGACGAAGTTCGCCAAGAAGACTGGCATCCCGGTTGCGATGACCGTGATGGGGCTTGGTGCGTTTCCGGGGGAAGACCCACAGTCGCTGCACATGCTGGGAATGCACGGTACGGTCTATTCCAACTACGCAGTCAACGAGGCCGACTTGCTGCTGGCGTTTGGTGTGCGGTTCGACGACCGCGTCACGGGCAAACTCGAAGAGTTCGCCAAGCACGGCAAGATCGTGCATGTGGATATCGACGGCTCAGAAATCCACAAGAACAAGGAAGCTCACATCCCGATCGTAGCCAACGTCAAAGACG
>CAZILR010000900.1:0-2617 GCA_964539995.1 uncultured Planctomyces sp. | reverse complement strand
CGGCAAAGGCGTCCGTCTCACGCTACGAGGCGCTGCTCGCGAAGAGCCGCATCGAGCAAGACCTGCAACGCAAAGGCAAAGGGGCCGGCGAGGTGAAGCTGGGAGCCGGCACGATCCGCGACATCGAGTTCGTCGTGCAATGCCTGCAACTGCAACACGGCCAGGAAACGACGCAGGTCCGCAGCATCAACACGCTCGACGGCCTGGTGCGATTGGCCGAGAGTGGATTCGTGCAAGCGGATGAGTATCGCGAGTTGTCGTCGGCGTACCTCCTGTTTCGCGTTATCGAGCACGCGTTGCAACTCAAGCACAGCCGTCAGACGCACACGCTGCCCAGTGATCCGGTCGAACTGGAAATCCTCGCGCGGCGGCTCGATTTCTCATCCGCCGATCAACTGGCGACGCACTTTCAACAACATCGCTCGGCAGTGCGGCGCATCTTCGACAAGTACGTTGGCGGCGTGAACGCCTCGCCGACACCTGGAGCCGATCCCTCGCAGCACCGCGAACCCTTTGCATCGGTTCGTCCCGCCACCAATGAGAAGCGGCGTTCTCGAATCTGGAGCCGACTGTCCGACGACGAACCGCTGATTGTCGATTGGCAACTCACGTCTGCGGACCTCGGCGAAGTGACCATCGCCGGCTTCGATCAGTTGGGCGATCTCTCGATGATGTGCGGCCTGTTGTTCGTCCACGGATTCGACATCGTCGAGGGAGATGTCTACACGGAAGAGCGACGCGAATCAGGTGTTGCGAATTCGCCGCTGCGGTTTGTGAATTCGTTTGTGGTCCGACGTCGCGTGGGGCAGGTTTCCAACCTGCTGTCCGGCGAGACGGGCACGTTGGAAACCTGCCCCACGATGCTGCACCGCGAATTGCTCAAATTGCTCAATCAAGCTCGTGCCGGCCGACGGCGCGAAGCGCAGGCGAAGCTTGCCAAGCGAGTCACCGAAGCGTTGCCGACCGCTCGGCCTGCTGGTGCCGTGCAATCGCCGGTCGAGATCGAATTCGACAATTCGTCGCACCCGGCGACGACGCTCATTCGCATCGCGGCCGAAGACACCAGCGGCTTTTTGTACGAACTGACGAACGCATTCGCATTGTTGGGCATCGACATCCGGCAGATGGAGATTCGCACGGATGGCTCGCGCGTGCGCGACACGTTGTTCGTTACCGATGATTCCGGCCGAAAACTGCTGGACGAGCAACGCCAGCAGGTGCTTCGCACGGCGGTCGTGCTCATCCAGCACTTCACCGACTTGCTGCCGCAGTCGCCGAACCCGGAGGCTGCACTGCTGCACTTTCAGGAATTGCTCGAACGTGAACTGCTTGAACCCGACTGGCTGACTCGCCTCGCGTCGTTGCGGCGGCCAGAGGTGTTGGCTGCGCTGGCGAAGTTGCTCGGTGTGAGCGATCTGCTGTGGGAAGATTTTCTGCGGTTGCAGCACGCGAACGTGTTTCCCGTCGTCACCGACATCGTTGGGCTGCGGCTGCGCAAACCACGCGAATTGTTGGCGGCGGAACTCGCGGCCGAGTTGGCTTCGAGACGCACGTTTGCAGAATGTTGCAGCCGGCTGAATGTTTTCAAAGACCGGGAGATGTTCCGCATCGACATGCGGCATGTGACCGGGATCGTCCCGGAATTCATCGACTTCGCTCGCGAATTGACGGAACTGGCCGAAGCCGTCATCGCCGGTGCTTGTGAGTTGTCGGAGCGTGAAGTCGTCGATCGGTTCTCCAAATTGGTTCCGCCGCGGTCTCGTGAGCGTGAACCTCACGCCCGGTTTGAAAAGCCGGCCTATTGCGTCGCCGCGCTCGGCAAACTCGGCGGACGTGAACTCGGATTCGCGTCGGACATCGAATTGCTGTTCGTCTTCGATGGCCCCGCGCCGTCCGAATTCTGTGAGCGGATGGTTGAACTCTTTCAGCAAACCATTCAAGCGAAACGAGCGGGCATCTTTCAGATCGACCTGCGCCTGCGGCCTCACGGCGGAGCGGGCAATCTGGCGGTGTCGCTCGACGAATTCACACGGTACTTCTCGGCCGACGGCCCGGCGTGGCCGTTCGAGCGACAGTCGCTCATCAAGCTGCGCCCCATCACGGGTGACGCAGCGTTCGGCGAGACCGTTCTGCGTCGGCGCGACGAGTTGTTGTTCGGCCCCGTCCGCTGGGAAGTTGCTCCCGTCCGAGCCATGCGCGAGCGCCAAGTGCGGCAGCACGTCCAAGCCGGCACGTTTCACGCGAAGCTCAGTGCCGGCGCGTTGGTCGATGTGGAATACCTCGTGCAGTTGCTGCAACTGACTCACGGCGGGAAACACCCGTCGCTGCGCGTCACCGGGACGCTCGACGCGCTGACGGAGTTGACTCGCGGAAAAATGATTCCGATCAACGCGGCCGAATCGCTCCGCGCGGCCTACCTCTTCTTTCGCCGTTTGATCGACGCTCTACGGATGGCTCGCGGTGCGGCCGACGACCTGACGTTGCCGTCCGCCGAATCCGAGGAGTTGGCCGGACTCGCTCGCCGGTTGAACGTCACGTCCACGGAACTGATCCAACTTGCCGAGCAACATGCCGCCGACACACGCGCCTGGGGCTGGTCACTCGGCTGGCCGATCTC
>CAZILR010000899.1:0-2623 GCA_964539995.1 uncultured Planctomyces sp. | reverse complement strand
CGCGCACGAAGTCGAACATGATGAGAGTCATCAGATCATCGAAGAGTTCATGCTGGCCGCGAACATCGCCGTCGCGACGAAACTGAACGACCTCGAAGTCGGTTTCCTGCGGCGAGTTCACGCCGAGCCGGACTCCGTCAAGCTGCAAGCCTTCGCGAAGTTCGTCGCCACGCTCGGTTTCAACGTCGGCGAACCGCAGCCGCCCAGTCGCGAGCAACGGCGAGCCAAGGGGAAGCCAAAAGGCGATCGCAGATCTCAGATTTCAAATCTCAAATCGCGCCCCTCGCCGTTCGACAGCCCGGTCATCTTGTCAAAAGCCGCGTTGCAAAAGCTGCTCAAAGACGTCGCCGGCACGCCGGCCGAGCACGCCGTCAACTACGCTTTGCTCCGCAGTCTGCGGCAGGCGGAGTACTCAGGCACACCGATCGGACACTACGCGCTGGCGGTCAGCGAGTACTGCCACTTCACCAGCCCGATCCGTCGTTACCCGGACCTGACCATTCACCGCTTGTTCGATGAATTTGCCAGCGGCAAATCGCCACACGGGCCGAGCGACGTCGAACTCGAAATCCTCGGTACGCACTGTTCGGACACCGAACGCCGAGCGGCTCAGGCGGAACGCGAGCTGACGAAGATCAAGCTGCTGGCCTTCATGTCCACGCGAGTCGGTGACGAGTTCGACGCGATCATCACGGGCGTCGAACGCTTCGGCATGTTTTGCAAGGGTGTGGAGATGCCCGTTGACGGCTTCGTCCACATCAGCACGCTGGCGGAGAAAGACTATTTCGACTTCGACTCTGCGAGCGTCAGCCTTGTTGGCCGCCGCACCGGTAAGCAGTTGCGCTTGGGTGACAAAGTCCGCGTGCAAGTTGCCTTCGTCAATGTGGACCGCCGCGAACTTGATTTCCGTTTGGTGCTTGACCGCTCGCCCGGCCGTCGTCCTCGTGGAGTGCAACAGACCGCGTCCAACCCACCGCGAAGTGCGACACGCCGGCCGAAAGACAACAAAGGGCCGCGAAAACCCAAACGCCGGTGATTTACCAGCGATCAGTTCGCGGCGAAGGCTCGTTGCAGGGTGGAGTGGCTGCGGGAGCGGACGGCTTGGAAGGCTTGGACGGTGGCCCAGCCTTCGCTGGTGTGCAGCGCGGTCAGCAGCTTGTCGCGCGGCGGTGACGGCTCGACATGGGCGATCAAATCCGATTTGGAATGAGAACTCTCAGATTTCAAATTTGAGATTTGAGATGGAGTCTCGCGGGGGAGTCCGAGGAATTCGCGGTCGTGGCGCAGGGTCCAGGCGGAATGAGGTTGCTGCGGGGACGAAAAAGTTTCCAATGACGCGAGGTCCATGGAGGATGCGAAGCTCGGCAACGAAAAGTTGGCAACTGGCGACAACACGAACGACGCCACCAGGCAGACGCTCAGGAACGAAGCGGCTTGGCGAGCTTGTGCCCAGCGACGAGCTTGTCGATAGGCGGATGACGCGACGTCCAAGACGCGCGCACGCAAGCGGTTCGACAACGTCGGCAGCGTATTCGCGCCGCGCAGGAGTTCGGTCTCGGAAGCGAAGTCACGATCGGGATGGTCGAAGGAGTGCTCAGCCATGTCGCACCTCCTCGGCCAGCGGTTGCAACGTGCGGGAAAGTTTTTCGAGGGCGTAGCGATACCGGCTGGCGGCGGTGTTCGGCGATTCGCCCAGGATGTCGGCGATCTCGGCGAAGGTCAGGTCTTCCCAGATTTTGAGGACCACAACTTCGGCTTGTTCTGGAGGGAGACGTTTGACGGCGGCTTGGATTTGTTCTCGCCAGTCGTCTTCGGGCAACGACCAGAAACGCGGACGCGAGACCCACGTTCGCAACAGCTCGACGACCCGCGAGCGGCTGCGGCGTGACTCGGCCAGCTTGAGCGTTTCGTTGCGGACCATCTTCACGAAGTACGCCCACGGCAGTTCGGCCTGCGCGAGCCGTTCGGGATGTTGAGCCAGCTTGATCATCGCAGCTTGCAGCGCGTCCTCGGCATCTTCGCGACGGCCGGAGATCGTTTCGGCGTACCTCACTAGCCGAGCCGCGGTCAGATCGAAGAGTTGTCCGAGCGCGGCGACATTTCCCTCGGCCAGTTGTGCGCACAACTGCGAGACTTGCGTCGCCAGCGATTCAGAGTGATCGGGCATGGTTGAGTCTTAGTCCGGACGCCTGCGTCCAGACATCCTTGAGTTCGGACGCAGGCGTCCGGACTACGATCCGTCAGGTCGTGGATTTTGTCTAACTCAGCCCCTAAATTCCGCCCCGAAACTGGTCTGTTTCCCAAAGATTCTCTGACTCGATCGAGCGCTCATGCCCGAAACCGCTGAAAACGCCGCCTCTTGGACCGATCGCCAAGCACTGCTCAACGAGTTGCGTTGGAAGAAATTCCCCGTGCTGGACGACGGATTTGTGTGTCTCGTGGATGTCATGGGTGACGATAGCTCGGTCGTTCAGGCGGCCCGTGTCAGCTACGGCGAGGGGACGAAAAAAGCCTCAGACGATCGGACCCTCATTCGATACCTGCTGCGGCATCGGCACACGACGCCGTTTGAAATGGTCGAACTGAAATTCCTTGTCCGCGTGCCGATGGATTGCTGGCGGCA
>CAZILR010000898.1:0-2632 GCA_964539995.1 uncultured Planctomyces sp. | reverse complement strand
GTTTCGGGGGAAGGGAATCCCATGCAAAGCGGCAATTCGATTTGGAAATTGACGGCGTTGGCGGGGTGCGTTGGTTTGGGACTGCTGGGCATCATGCAGTTTCAGCGAAGCTGGTCTCCGAAGAAAGAGACGACCAAGACCGACCAGAAAGTCCGCATCGAGGATTTCAAACCGCTCGAAGATTTCGGCTCGACGGCATCGAGCAACGATCCGCCCGAAGGGAACACCGAACCGCGACGCTTGAGCTTGAAAGCTCGGCGGCCGGAGCCGGATGACGTCGATCCGCTGGAAGATGCGTTCGATGATCTGCCGCCTCGGAAGACGTCCGCTCGCCAGCCGGCCTCACGCGCGTCGTTTGATGCGCTCGACGAAGAGATCTCGATGGATCAAACCGAGCCATCGTCGGTATCGCTCGCCAATCGGACGCCGCGCGCGGCGTTGTCGCTCGAAGAGTTTCCCGATGAACCGACCACGAAGAATTCTGAGCCAGCCGAGTTGCCGGTTTTTGACGAAGATCCCAAGCCGATCCCGGTGCCGAAGAACGCCAAGAAACAAGCTCAGGAGTTGCTCAAGTCGGCTCGCAAGCTGATTGACTACGGCGAGCTTGATGAGGCTCGATTGAAGGCGGCCGAGGCGGCGGAATTGCCCGCGACGTTCGGCCCGCTCGAAGACTCGCCGGAAGCGGTCTTGGCGGAGATCGAACGCTTAACCGCCAGCAATGAGCCGCGCACGAACGATCGACTCAACGTACCGTCGCAGGAACCGATCACGCAGACCGGGGGCACGCGCGAGCCTCGCGGGTTGAAGCTCGATCTCGATGAGCCGAGCTTCGATGACAAACCGATCAAGGCCGCACCAAAGAAGAAGTCGCCGCTCGACGACGAAGAGAACCTCTTCGCGGACAGCCCGCCCAAGGCGATTAACGGCAAGACGCGCACTCCCGATCTGCCAGTGCCTCCCGCGGAAGAAGACCCGCTCGAATTGCCGCCGCTCCCGGAAGACACCGACATGCCTCCCGCCTTGCCGATCAAGGCGCGGCACAAGATCGACGACTCGCAGCCACCGAATCGTTTGAAGACGACGAACGCCGCGCCGCTGGATTCGCAGGAAAATAGCGAATCGATCGCGGGTGACGGCACAGTCCGAGCGGATGCTCCGCGCGGACCGCAGCGACCGGAACTGAAGATCGAAAAGATCGCACCTCCCAACGCCACGCTGAATCAGCCGATGGTTTACACGATCGTGATACGCAACGTCGGCGACAGCGCGGCGAACGCGGTCGTGGTCGAAGATCAAATCCCGATGGGAACCAAACTCTCCGGAACGATTCCGCGAGCGATCCTCGAAGGCAAGAAACTGAAATGGCAACTTGGCACGATCAAGCCAGGCGATCTGAAGGAGATTCAAGTCAAAGTCGTGCCGGTGGCCGAAGGCCAGGTCGGCAGCGTCGCAACGGTGAACTTCACCGCCGAAGTCGCGTCGCGCACGACGATCGCCTCGCCAAAGATCAGCCTGAAGCTGACGGCCACTCCACAAGTCCGAGTCAACGAGACCGCGACGCTTAACTTTGTGGTCACGAACAACGGCAGCGTCGATGCTCACCGTGTCGTGTTGCGAAATCTGATCCCCGAAAACCTGAAGCTGCCCGACGTCGCCGAGCGAGACCTCGAATACGACATGGGAACGATCCCGGCCGGCAAGTCACAGACCGTGCAACTGCCTCTGGCCGCGTTGCGTCCGGGCAAGGTCACCAACCGAGCGGTCATCACCGTGGACGGCGCTTCCGCCGCCGAGCAGCAAGTCGAAATCAACGTCATCGGCCAGATCGTTGGCCTGTCACGGCACGGTCAAACCAATTGGTTTGTCGGCCGCCCGGTCGAATTTGAAAACCGTCTGACGAACAACTCGTTGAACCCGACCAATAACACGATCGTGACCGAATCATTGCCGAACACGGTGGAATTCGTGTCAGCGACGGAAGGCGGCCGCTTCGACGCGAAACAACGCACCGTGACGTGGCACGTCCCGCATCTCGATCCGAATCAAACACTCTCGCTGAAGATCAAGGTCACACCGAAAGCGATCGGCAATCACGCCGGCTCGGTGCAAATCAGCGAGAACAATCGCAAAGGAGCCTCGACCGATTACCAGTTCCGCGCGATCGGCACCTCGGATCTCAAGATCGAGTTCGCCGAGAAGGCCGAGGCGTACTCCAAGGGTGAGCAGTTCACGACGCGCATGGTGATCCGCAACAAAGGTTCGGGAGCCGCGTCGAACGTCGCCGTCCGAGTGATTCTTCCCGCCGAACTGCAATTCGTTTCTGTGCGCGGCCCCGCGAGTCACACGACCAGCGGACGCGAGATCATCTTTGAGCCAATTCGAGAAATCGGCGGCCAAGGGAACGTCCACTTTGACCTGACACTCAAGGCGATCGGCTCCGGCGATTCGAAGCTGCAAGTCGAATTGCAATCCGACCAGTTCAAGAAGCCCCTGACTCACGAAGAGGCGCTGGTGATCTTCGGAGCGAACTGACGCCCTGGAGTGCGGCGGCTCGACACCGCCCTCCATTCAACTGCGAAAACGGCACCGCAACTTGTCCGGCGTGGTCACGACAGTTGATTCTTCGGGCGTC
>CAZILR010000897.1:0-2633 GCA_964539995.1 uncultured Planctomyces sp. | reverse complement strand
CTGCGGCTTTGATACACCAGTCGCCAGCGATCCGCCGGAACTCCGATTCGCTCGGCAACCAGTCGCGCGGTTTCGGTGAGTTGGGCGGCGTACTGGCAGTTGTCGGCCATCAGCATCGGGATGCTGTGAGCCGTGAAGGCGACGTGAGCCGCTTCTCGTCCTTCAATCGGGAGTCGAGCGATCGCGTTCGCGACTCGATCGGCCGTCGCTTCGATGAAGTCGGGGTGATTGAAGAAGACTCGGACTTTGTCGATCTGCGGAGCCGACGGCCCGGCCGTTTGTCGAGCCGCCTCAATGTTCTCGCGGTACTGCCGACAACTCGAATACGAGCTGTACCCGGCCAGCACGAACGCCAGCACTCGTTGGATTTTGACACCGACCATCGCCTCGACCGTCTCAGTCAGCAGCGGGTGCCAGTTGCGGTTTCCCCAAAAGATTGGCAGGTCGATGCCGCGCTGGATCAGCTCCGGCCGCAAGACGTGAATCAGGTCGCGCACCTGCTGGTTGATCGGGCTGACGCCGCCGAAGTGCTGGTAGTGCTCGGCCACTTCCAGCAACCGCTCGCGCGGAACCGGTTTGCCGCGTGTCACATTTTCGAGGAACGGCATGACGTCGTCCGGCTTCTCCGGGCCGCCAAAGCCGACAATCAGCAGAGCATCATAAGGTGTGGGCATCAGAGGTCTCGTCTCAGAAAGTCGGCGCAGAATGTAGCCCTCTCGCTCCGCGAGAGGAAAGCCGCGCGGCGAGTGACTCCGGTTCGCGGCGTTTGTCTCGGTCAAAAGGAAGGCCAAACGCGAGCTCGGCGTTCCTGTCGCGGAGCGACAGGGCTACAGCGAGGCTACTTTGCCCAGCCTGCTTGAACGCCGGGAAAACGGTCTTTTGCGGATTTGCCCCGGCCGCTACATTCCGCCCCGCTTTGAGGAGCTAGACGCGGAAACTGCCGGATGATCCGGCTCGATGTAATTTTTGTCGGCGGAAAGGAGTCTGCCATGCCGTATGAAACCATGCGCTTCATCCATGCGGCGCGTGTGTCGGTCGATCAATCGTTGAGCGACACTGGAGCGATCGCTCCGAACCTGCGCGGGCTGACTCGCGACGCGACCACGCAAGCCTTTCGAAATCTCGTGGCGGCGTGCCTGGAACAGGACGTCGATTTCCTGCTGCTCACCGGCGACTCGCTGGAGCAGGCGGATTACAGCATCAAAGCTCGTGTCGAACTGCGGCACGGCTTTGAGCAGCTTGAAGATGCGGGCATTCAAGTCTTTCTCGTGCCCGGCAAGAGCGATCCGATCACCGTGTGGGATGACTTTCCTGAACTGCCGGGCAACGTCACGGTCTTCCGGCCCGACACCGACGATCCTGTCGCCGTGCTGCGAGACGGTTCGGTCATCGCCTCGATCCGCGCGCTGAGCTGGCGGCAATCGTGGTTCGCCTGGGACGACGAAGTCCCGCACGCCGACCGCAATCAGCGCAGGACCAAAGAAGCCGATCACTCGGAGAACCTGCTCGAAAAAGCCGAGCCTCCCATCGACTCACTGATCGACGAGAGCGACGATCCGGAACTCGACAGCGAATCGCTCGACGATTTGGCTCCGGCCAAACACGAAGCTCATCGCGAGATTCGCCGCGTGCAGTCGCCGTCTGAACTTCGCCCGAATCACTTCGCGATCGCGATCGTGCGTGACGGCGTCGATCATCCCGGTGACGATCCCCAAGCCGATTACCTCGCCGTCGTCGGCGGTCGCGAACGAACGACCTCCAAAGGTGATGACTGGTTGATGCACTTTCCCGGTGGCACTCAAGGCCGCATTCCCGATGAGTCGGGTTTGCACGGCTGCTCGCTGGTGGACCTCGACAGCGACGGCGTGATTC
Source organism: uncultured Planctomyces sp. (assembly GCA_964539995.1). GTDB lineage: Bacteria > Planctomycetota > Planctomycetia > Planctomycetales > Planctomycetaceae > SXKJ01. Next base: position 761 of record CAZILR010000897.1, on the reverse strand, counting down.
GCTGCCGCTTCCTGCCGACGGCTCCGGTGCGTTGGGAAAACTTCGAGCTCGACATCGACGCCGACACGACTTTCCAGCAGTTGGTGACTCGCGCTCAAGCCGCCTGCCGCACGCTCTGTGGAGTCGAGACGAAACCCGAACAAGGAAGCCTGGTTGCCGAGTACGGCGATGCCACCGACGAAGATTCCGAGACCGATGCGACCGCCAAAGATCAGGCAGCGATCTCGGAGGCTCTGCACGCTCAAGCCTGCTTCTTGCGTTGGACGATCCGCGGCTACGGGCCGTTGTTCGAGAGTCTGTTCAAAGACGAAATGCAAACCGAACTGATCGAGTGGCTCGACGACGACGTCCATTGGCCACTGGAAGTGCCGCGCCTGCACCGCATCCGCTTGCTCACCGCCGAACCGGCTGTGTTGCGGGCTGAGTCGGACGCCGATGACGAACAGCTCGACGTCCCGACCGAATACTTTTGGCGAGTCGATCAAGCGCAACCGCTCGGCCGTTCGGCGTGGAACGATCTCGGCGGCGACTCGTCCATCGAACGCGAACACTTCGCACGCATTCAAGCGGCGAGCGCCGAAGGGGACGCGGCCGTTGTCTTCAGCCTCGCTCGTCGGCGTGGTTGGAAATGGTTCCGAGGGGCAAACACTTAACCGTAGGGTGGGCCAACCATTGGGCGGCCCACCGAACAGTTCACCGAGTTGGTGGGCCGCCCGATGGTTGGCCCACCCTACGAATGTCGGACAAACACGAGTCGCACA
>CAZILR010000896.1:0-2639 GCA_964539995.1 uncultured Planctomyces sp. | reverse complement strand
AGCGACATTCTTGCCGCGACATCCGAACAGAAACCGCTCTTGCCTGCGGCTTGTCAGCGCTTCTTCTTGTTTTTGGGCGAGGCCTTTTTTTTCTTGGTCGGTGGTTCGCTAGGTTTGAAGACGTCCAGTTCGATCGTGTCGTGGATTTCGTCGGGTTCATCACCTGAAATGGACTTCTCGAACTGAGTGAACTTGTCTTTGTCGAATTGGCCTCCCGAACGGAGAACCATTTCGGCTAACGCGAGCGTGTCGGAATCGACGCCGCTGTCACGCATGTGTTTGAGCGTCGCATCGATGTCGTACTTCACTCGGCGAAGTTCGACTTTGCCGTTCTCGATGATGGCATAGGCGGCGCGTGGGTCGCCGTCACGCGGTTGGCCGATGCTGCCAGGATTGATGACCATCGGACCATCGAGTTGCAGCGTGAACGGGATATGTGTGTGGCCAACCAACACGAAGTCGGCGTCGATGCCCTTCAAGCGTGCCTCCCATGCGGCTTTATCTTCTCGCAGGTATTCGTCGAACGGATCTCGCGGCGTGGCATGCACGAGGAAAAATCGCTTGTCGTCAAGCGTCACCTTACGAGTTACGGGCATCCGCGTCAGAAACTTCAGGTGAAGTCCATTGAGGAATTTCCAATGCAGCGGACGTGTGGCCGCTGCCAAGCGATGCAACCCGGAGACTTTCCTCACGGGAATTCGCTGCGCAACGGCGTGATCGTGGTTGCCTCGCACCAATGCGGAAGCAGACTTCTTGATCCAATTGATGCACGGGACCGGATCGGTTCCATAATCCACAAGGTCGCCAACGAACAAGCACGCATCAAAGGACTCTTGCACCGCCGCAAGCGCCGGCCAATTCGAGTGGATGTCCGCCAAAACCAAAATGCGCATTGACGTGAATTCCGAAGGGGAAATTGGCCTCATCACTTTGCGGCATTTCCGCCAAATTGGCGACGATCGCTACCGAAACCTTGACCGTTCGCATTCTAACTGGGTCTAATTTTGCAGCCTACGGAATCGATTCCCTCGAATCCAGGAGCGAAACGGTGGCGGAGCGACCAGTTTCCCAACAAACCCTACGCGAGCAATTCACGCACGCCGAGCAACTCACCAAAGAGTTGGTTGATCATCTCGAACATAATTTGTTGCCGAAAATCCACGACCTCAAAAAACTCGTCCAGACGGAACTGAAAGGCGAAGCGGTCGTCGAAGACATCACGATGCGAAATCACGCCTCGGATGTCCTCGAAAGTGCTCGCTTTGCTGACGAAGTCAGTGACAAAATGACGGCCTATTTCACTTCCATCAGTCAGTCCGTCGCTCGGATCATCAGTCCTCAGTAGCCGCGCCGGCCTTTCGGCCTCAAACGGTGAACCACCTTTCTGATCATCGAACCGAACACAAACTGTTTGTTAAGAGCCAGCGATTCTCGCGGAACTATCCGTATCAGACGTTTGTCCTGACACGGCTTCCGCCTGAAATCGGTACTTCACGAGAAATCATGGATCAACCCCGTTCCGACTCCGCGATCGCGTCGCAGCCGCCCACGACGGCTTATCGGCCCGCTCGCATTGGTCGCGGTGCGGAGACGGTGATCAATCCCGAACGTCGCGGAGCCTCGCTGCAACTGCCCGAGGGGCCGGGATTGCCGAACTCGTCGGTTTGGTTGCGATTGTTTCCGTCAGAGGTGGATTATCAAGACCCGGCGTTGATTCCCGCACCGGCTGGTTTGCAGTTGGGGCACTTCCAAATCGAAGCCCGCATTGGCGCGGGAGGCATGGGTGCCGTCTTCCACGCGATGGATACGCGATTGCAGCGAGCAGTCGCGCTGAAAATTCTCTCGCCCAGCCTGTCACGCGATGAAACGGCAGTGCAGCGATTTCAGAATGAAGCTCGTGCAGCGGCGCGGCTTGACCACGAGAACGTCGCGCGGGTGTACTTCATCGGCGAAGAGCAAGGTCTGCATTTCATCGCTTTCGAGTTCATCACCGGCATCAATCTTCGCGAGCTGATCCGCGAGCGAGGCCGCATCGAACCCAACGAGGCGGTCAACTTTGTGCTGCAAATCGCGTCTGCTCTGCGGCACACATCGACGAATGGCGTCGTGCATCGCGACATCAAGCCATCGAACATCATCATCACCCCGTCAGGGCGAGCGAAGCTGGTTGATCTTGGATTGGCTCGCAAGGAGAACACGGAGTCCTCGCCCGACTTGACGATGGCGGGCACGACGCTCGGCACGTTCGATTACATTTCGCCAGAGCAAGCCAAAGACCCCCGCAACGTCGATGTCCGCAGCGACATCTACTCGCTGGGTTGCACGTTGTACCACATGCTGACTGGCGAGCCGCCATATCCCGAAGGGACGGTGCTCAAGAAGTTGCTCGACCATCAAAGTGGCGAGCCGCCTGATCCGGCCAAAAAGAATCGCCGAGTCTCAGATGACTTGTCACTGGTCTGTCGCAAAATGATGGCCAGCGATCCCAAGCGACGCTATCAAACGCCCGATCAACTGATTCACGATTTAATGCTGATCGCCGGCTCGCTGGGCCTGCGCGGCATCAGCCCAGAAGGCTTGATCTGGCTGAACTCGAATCGCTCCATGTCCGATTTCTGGCGGCAGAATATCGGGGTCAT
>CAZILR010000895.1:0-2647 GCA_964539995.1 uncultured Planctomyces sp. | reverse complement strand
CGGAGTCGTCGCCGGAGTGCAGACAACCGCCGGCCCGATGACGGCTCCGATCGTTGTGGACGCCTCCGGCCGCTCGCATTGGCTGGGAGCGAAATTGGGAATCGAACGGCGCGTTCATTCTCCGCCGCTTGTGGCGCGCTACGGCTACGCCGAAGGCTCGCTTCCCGCGCTCGATCAGTTTCCGTCGCTGGTCGGCAATTCGTCGGGATGGCTCTGGACCGCGATGATTCGCCCCGGTCTTTATCAATGGGCTCAGGTCGCGTTCGACGGGCATCGTCATCCGGCGTCTTGGCGTCCCGACGAATTCCGCCAAATGATCCCTCACGGATCGCCGCGCGGAGCGGACGTGACGTGGCGATTGTCGCATCGAACCGCCGGCCCCGGTTGGTTCCTGGTCGGCGACGCCGCCGCCGTCCTCGATCCCACCTCCGCCAAAGGGATTCTGAAAGCGCTGCTGTCTGGCATCACCACGGGAAAACTCGTCTCCGCTGTCTTGACCGAATCAGCCCCGCCCGCCGAGGTCGCCGACCTGTACGACGCTTGGCTGGCCGAATGGTTCCACAGCGATTCCGATCAGTTGGCCTCGTTCTATCAGTCGCTCGGAGTTGCAGGATTTAGAAAGCGAGTCACCTCATGAAACCCCCGTACCTCACACTTCAGCCGAGTGAGCAGACGATCGTCACTGCCGCGGCCACGATCTACGCCGCCTACATCGCCAGGGGAGTCGTTCAAGACGGCAAAGAGAACGCATGGATGGATCGCGCGCTCAAGGCCGCGTTCCGAATTGCCAAAGTGACCGACGAAACGGTCCAAGCCGATCGTGAACTCGACTGAGTGGTTAGGACGGTCGCCGAGTCCCCTCGGTTTTGGGATCGGGCCAGCGCACGAGTTGCCGTTCTCGCTCTTTTTGAAATTCTTCGAGCGGGTCGATGTTGGGATCAATCTCCTCTTCCATGACCTTGAAGAAGCTGGAGCCGAGCACGCCAAGAATTCCAGCGAAGAGTGCGAGGCCAGAGACGAAGGTGAACATCACCACGATCCGTCCCATCGGCGTGACAGGACTGAGATCGCCGTAGCCGACGGTGGCCACCGTGACCATCGTGAAGTACACGGCATCAAACAGAGTGACGAACTTGTCGGGCTGTGCGGCGTGCTCAGTCTCAAAGACGGCCACGGAGCAGAACAGGCCGATCACCGTCATCGAAAAGCAGAGCGGTTGCAGAGCGGGACCGGCTCGATAGAAGCCCAGCGCGACCAGTTGCAACGATCGCGAATAGCGGAAGAACTTCAACAATCGAAACACTCGAAACGTGCGGACGAGATGCAGCCAGTCAGTCGGCAGGAAGAATCCGATCCAGAAGGGAGCGATGGAAATCAGGTCGATGATTCCCAGCGCCGAGTGCGGGTAGTGCCAGCCGTGTTGATCCTGAGCGTCGTCGATCCAACGCAGCAGATACTCCACGGTGAAGCACACTGCGATCAGGGACTGAAACCACCAGAAGATCGGGTGGGCGGTCTCCGTCTCGCCGGCTCCGGTGGTGATTTCGATGAGGTACGCGATCGTCCCGCCCAGCACCAGAAACTTGAGCCACGGATCGGCCGTTTTCAGGATGCTCGCGACTTTGGGCATGGATTCACTTTCTTTCGCGCCGCCCTGGTGACAGGCAAACTAACCCCGGATCAGGTGCGGGACGAAGCGGCTGGTGTTGTGAGTGATGGGGTTTCTGTCTTCGCGCATTCCCAAGCCGCACGCGGCGTCGCCGATGATCCAGCTCCCCAGCACGGCGTGGCGGCCTTCGAACTGAGCCAACGGTTGAAAGGCTTGATAGACCTCCGGCTGCTCACCGTATGGGCCTTCGGTTTCCTCGATCGCCTGGCCACGTCGCACAAGCTGAATGTTGCTCCCCTCGCGAGACAGGATCGGTTTCCGGACGAAGTCTCCCGGCAGCGGCTCCCAGGAGGCAGGCAGCAAGTTCGCGTGGCCAGGAAACAGCTCCCACAGCAGAACGAGCAGCGCTTTGTTCGAGAGGAGCATCTTCCACGGCGGCTCGATCCAGCGAGTCTTCGCCGTCCGTAGATGCGAACCGAACTCTTCGGCGATCAGCCACTCCCACGGATAGAGCTTGAAGAGCTGCTCGATCGGAGTTCCGTCACCGCTCACGAACGTGCGGCGTTTGGAGTCAAAGCCGATCGCATCGACATCGAGGTATTCCGTGTCGATGCCCCCTTGAGACGCGGTGTCGCGCAGGTAAGTGATGTTGCCAAAGTCTTCCTCGTGACCGGCCGTGGCCGCGAAGTGAAGCCGCGTCAGGCCACGATCGCAGAGCCATTTCCAGGCGTCGATCAATTGCTCGTGCAGGCTGTTGAACTGATCCAGGCCGGGATGTACTGCTTCGAGCCATTGCCATTGCACGACCGCCGCTTCAAACAAGGCGGTCGGCGTATCGGCGTTGTATTCGAGCAGCTTGGGGGGCGTCCGACCGTCGTAGGCGAGGTCGAATCGCCCATAGACCGTCGGTTCGTCGTTGTCCCAGCTCGCGCGAATCCACTCGCGAAACGCTGGCGGAATCCGAAACTCGTCGAAGCGGTCTTGGTCGAGCACGACTTGCACCGCTTCGAGACAGAGTTCGTGCAACGTGTTCGTCGC
>CAZILR010000894.1:0-2654 GCA_964539995.1 uncultured Planctomyces sp. | reverse complement strand
GTTGCGTTCATTATTCGCCGTTCATCTTCCGCCAGAAAAAATCATGACGTCGCTCAATGCCATTGATCGCCTGGCTCCACGAATTCGACCGTCTGGTTCCGTCGCGGGATATCAGACTTGGTCGGACCTGCTGTTCGTGCATTGGCGAGTGCCCGCCGCTGAGCTTCGCTCGTTGCTGCCCGCAGAGGTCGAGATCGATGAGTTTGATGGCTCGGCCTGGGTCGGTTTGGTGCCGTTTCACATGTCAGGCGTGCGGCCGTGGTGGTTTCCCGCGCTGCCAGGCGTTTCGGAATTTCACGAGACGAACGTCCGCACCTACGTCACCTGCCGCGGCGAGCCGGGCGTGTGGTTCTTCAGCCTGGAGGCAGCGAACTCTCTGGCGGTGCGAGTCGCTCGCTGGCGTTGGCGGTTGAGATATTTCTTCGCGGAGATGTCGATCGCGCGACGCGACTCGCAGATCGAATATCGCAGCCGGCGTTTGTGGCCGTCCCCGTTGCCCGGACACACCGATGTCGTGGCCGAGATCGGCGACTGGCTGCCGAACGGAGGACCACAGGGGGAAGCTCAACCGGGAACCTTGGAGTTCTTTTTGGCCGAGCGATATCTGCTCTTCACCGAACTGACACCGAGGCGGATCGCTCGCGGACAAGTGCATCATCGGCCATATCCGTTGCAGATCGCGACGCTGCAACGCTGCGAGCAGTCGTTGCTCTCGGCTGCCGGGATCAACGTCGCGCCCCCGCCGGCTCACGTCCTCTTCAGCCCCGGCGTAAGCGTGGACATCTTCCCGCTGCGCGAGATCGCGACGTAGGGTGGGACCAGCGCTTCCAAGCCGGCGAGTGTGATCGTGTGCGGGCCGTCGAACTCGATGAAGTTCATCTTCGCGCCGGCCTCGGTCAGCAGATCGCGCAGAGCGACCGCGGCTGCGAACGGCAGGATCGGGTCTTGATGCCCGTGACTTTGCACAACCGGGACACCGTTCAAGCGAGACATGTTCGCTCGCCACTGTGCTTCGCTGACCAGCGTGCTCGACCACAGGCACAGCCCACCGGGAGACTCGGACCAATTGAGCGCGGTCTCGACGGCAAGCATCGAGCCTTGCGAGAAACCTCCGAGCACGAAACGGCTGCACGGCAGATTGGTCTTTTGCTGCACGTCATCCAGCACTCCGAGCAGCGCGGCGCGAGCTTCGTCGATCCCCTCAGGGCGACGGTCTCGCAAGATGCGCAGGTTGCCGTGCTCGATCGCTCCGATCAGTTCGTTCATGTCGATGTGCCACCACGCTCGGCCGCCCATCATGCCGAGGTGATCCAGGCTCAGCGGCGCGGCGGGAAAGATCACCTCGACCGAATCCGCCAGCGCGGGGCACAACGCGAATAGCTCGTCGGCAATCGGCACCAAATCGTGTCCCGGCGCACCGAAACCGTGACACAGCACGACCACCAGTTTCGGCGGTTCGCCTTCGGGAAGTCGGCTGATAATGCGGCAAGTCAAGCCGCCCAGAGTCTCGCGTCGCATCGCCATTTGAGAAACCTTTCGTGGGTCGGCGGATTGTGAACAGGATCGGCGTCCCTTGCGAGCGTCGGACACGGCCGGTCGAATGCCCCGCGTCGTGGACGCAGGTCGCGTCAGCCTTCAGAGGGAAAGGTCGCTCATGGATCGCGTCATCAGTGCGTTCGGGCTGTTCGTGATGATCGGATTGGCGTGGCTGATGAGCACTCATCGGCGGCGGTTTCCGTGGCGAGTGGTGCTGATCGGCATGGTTCTGCAATTCGCGTTCGCTTGGTTGACGCTGCTCACCGTCCCCGGCCGACTCCTCTTCGACGCGCTCGGGGAGCTGTTCACGAGTGTTCTCGACTTCGTGGATGAAGGCTCGAAGTTCGTATTCGGCGCGGAATACGCGCACCACTACTTCGCGTTTCGAGTGCTGCCAACGATCATCTTCTTCTCGTCGCTGATGTCGGTGCTGTACTACTTGGGAGTCATGCAGCGAGTCGTGCAGGCGATGGCTTGGGTCATGCAGCGGACGATGAAGACCTCCGGTGCCGAAAGCCTCTCGACCGCCGCAAACATTTTCGTCGGCCAGACGGAAGCTCCGCTGGTGGTGAAGCCGTATGTCGCGAAGATGACGAACTCCGAGTTGATGGCGATCATGATCGGCGGTTTCGCGACGATCGCGGGGGGCGTCTTGGCGTTGTATGTCGGCATGGGGATCGACGCTGGGCACTTGATGACCGCGTCGGTGATCGCTGCGCCCGCCACGCTGGTCATTGCCAAGATCATGCAGCCGGAGGTCGATCAACCAGAGACGGCAAACGTGTCCGCCAGTTCGTTGCCGATGACGAACGTCAATCTCATCGACGCCGCGGCAGAAGGCGCATCGGAAGGACTGAAACTGGCGCTGAACGTCGCCGCGATGCTGATCGCGTTCTTGGGATTGATGGCGATGCTGGATTGGATGCTGGCGTCGATCGGCGATTTCTATTTCGGTCAAAAGACGTGGTCGCTCTCGGCCGTCTTTGGTTATCTGTTCTGGCCGATCGCGTGGGTTATGGGAATTCCTTCCCAGGACTGCTCGCGTGCCGGCGAACTGTTGGGCTTGCGGATGGTGACCAACGAACTGGTCGCCTACCAACGCATGTCCGATTGGATCA
>CAZILR010000893.1:0-2658 GCA_964539995.1 uncultured Planctomyces sp. | reverse complement strand
CTCCCGCCTTCCGAGTGCCCGCCATGCTGAATTTTCTTGGATCGACGAAGACGTTGTGCGATGGGGTGACTCGTCGCGACATGCTCAAGGTGGGTGCGTTGTCAGTTGGCGGGTTGACGCTGGCCGATGTGCTGCGAGCGGAACAGGCGGCGGGGAGCAACGGAAAATCGGCGAAGTCGGTCATCATGGTTTACATGTGCGGTGCTCCGGGGCATCAGGACATGTACGACTTGAAAATGAACGCTCCGGCGGAGATTCGGGGTGAGTTCCGGCCGATCCCGACGAACGTGCCCGGCATCGAGATTTGCGAGCACATGCCGCGCATGGCCGCGATCATGGACAAGCTGGTGCCGTTGCGATCGGTGTATGGGTCGCCGGACGGGGATCACGATTCGTTCATTTGCTACACCGGCCGCTCGAAGCGGCAGCAGCCTCCGGGAGGTTGGCCGTCGGTCGGTTCGACGGTCTCGAAGGTGCTCGGCCCGCGTAGCAAAGCGGTGCCGCCGTTCGTGGGCTTGTCGCCGGACACGGGGCATCCGCCGTATGGCTCGCCGGGGTTGCCGGGTTACTTGGGAGTTTCTCACGCAGCGTTCCGTCCGTCGGGACCGGGGCGAGCGGACATGGTGCTCAACGGAATTGATGCTGCTCGGTTGGGTGATCGCCAGGCGTTGCTCGCGTCGGTCGATCAAATCCGCCGCGAGGTCGATGCGTCGGGCACGATGCTCGGCATGGACTCACTCGCGCGGCAGGCGTTCGAGATTCTCACATCGAGCAAGCTGGTCGATGCGCTCGACCTGTCGAAAGAAGACGCCGCGACGCGCGAGCGCTACGGCAAGGGCGATACGAAGAACTTCGGCGACGGAGCACCGCGCAATCTCGAACACTTCTTGATGGCTCGGCGGTTGGTTGAGGCGGGTGCTCGCGTGGTGACGCTGAACTTCGGCCGCTGGGATTTCCACAGCGACAACTTCAACGGCATGAAGAACACGCACCTGCCGCCGTTTGATCAAGGACTCTCGGCGTTGATCGAAGACCTGCACGCTCGTGGCCTGGCCGACGACGTGATGGTCTGCGCGTGGGGTGAGTTCGGCCGCACGCCGCGCATCAACCCAGACGCCGGCCGCGACCACTGGCCGCAAGTCGGTGGTGGAGTCCTCGCCGGCGGCGGCATCCGCGCGGGCCAAGTCATCGGAGCGACCGATCGCCTCGGTGCCGAAATCTCTGAGCGCCCCATCCACTTCGCCGAAGTCATCGCGACGCTCTATCAGCATCTCGGCATCGACCTTGAAACCAAACTGCCGGACCTCGCCGGCCGTCCGCAGTACGTCGTTGATGGGAAGAAGCCGCTGCCGGAATTGGTGTGATTCATTGGCAATGTAGCCCTCACCGCTCCGCGTGAGGACAGCCGGACGCGCGTCCGACGTGGAGCGTTTTGGCGGCTTCATCGACGAGTATTCGGGTTGAGAGAGCCGTCCTTGCCGGTTGGATGTCGCCCCCACAAACAACGCCGACCGACGTTCGGCTTTCCTCACGCGGAGCGGTGAGGGCTACATTACGGGCAGCCGATTACTCAGCGACGCGGCGGACTGTGAGTTGCTCGCGGATGGCTTTGCCCTGTTCCCAAAGGCGTCGGATTTGGTCAGCGTCGCCGCGTGAGAGCGCTTCGCGGAACGCCTCGATCTGCGACGAGAAATCGTCGAGGCTACGCAGCACCGCGTCGCGGTTATCGAGCAGGATCGGCACCCAGACGTTCGGATCGCCGGCCGCGATGCGCGTCGTGTCCGCGAAGCCGGTTGCCGCCAGCGAATGGTTCTCGTCGGCCAGCGTTCGAGCTAACGCGGACGCGACAACGTGCGGCACATGGCTGGTCTGAGCCAACGCGCGGTCGTGTGCTTCGGGCGGCATCTCGACGACCGACATTCCGATCGCTTGCCAGAAGGCGGTCAGTCGAGAAACCTCATCGCGACGGGAAGTTTCCGTCGGAGTGACGACGCAGACTCGGCCGTCAAACAAGTCGGCGCGGGAGTATTCCCAGCCTTGCTTCTCCGACCCGGCCAGCGGGTGCGAGCCGATGAACGTCGCGGAGTTAGGCAGTCCGGCCGATAGCTCGCGACAGAGATGGGCCTTCGTGCTGCCGACGTCGGTGATGAGCGTTCCTGACCGACAAGCTGCGGCAACCTCGCAAACTCCGGCCACGATCAAGTTCACCGGCGTCGCGAAGATCAGCAGATCGGCCTGAGCGGCGGCAGCGACCAAATCCGTGCTGACGTCATCGAGCACTCGTGCTTCGCGAGCTTGTTCCAGTCGAGGAGCAGTTCGTCCGACGCCGATCACTCGCCGAACGATCCCGCGTTGCCGAGCGGCCAGCGCGACGGAGCCTCCGAGCAAGCCGACTCCGACCACCACCAGTGTCTCAAACCGACAACGACTCGCACCGGGGATCGGAGTGGCGGCGGTCGAGTTGGTGGGTGGGTGGCTCATGGCCGGCGGATTCTATTTGCCGTGCCGCTGGGTTTCGATGGAGGCCCAGTTGGTCGCTATTTGAGCCGCAACTTCGCGGGTTGGACGATGGCCGGATTCACTTTCGTCCCGGCACTTTTCGGCCGCGGTGAATTGACCGTTTCGATCGGCGCGAACGGACTGGGGGACATTTCGAAA
>CAZILR010000892.1:0-2670 GCA_964539995.1 uncultured Planctomyces sp. | reverse complement strand
TCACCACGTTGGGGAAGATCCACGAGTAGCTGACCAGCTCCTGATTGCTGATCTGAGCGAGCACCGAGACCGGGAACACCACCTGCGGAAACGCATTGAACAATGCCTTGTACTGAATCAGCGAGACGCGCTGGTCGAACAAATCTTGCCCCTGATAGACACCGGCTTCGTACACGCGGCGATTGACGCCGATCATCAAATCGAACGGCAGCTTGTGATCCGCGCAGTGTTCGGCCAACGTCCAGAAGACGAATCGGCTGAGCGTTCGGGCTTCGTCGGGGGACAATTCCTGGCCGGCCGCGACCGAGCGAATGATCGGATCGGCGGCGGACGCCTCAATGCGGATCGGCTCAAAATCTGGCGGCAGCGAAATCGCGCAGGCTTTGGCGTTCTTCGAGACGAAGTGGTCAAACAACTTGCCGACCGCTTGCTTCAGCGACCCCGCTCCGCTGAGCTCCACGCCCGTCGCCTTCGCAAGCCGCGTGCGAGTCTCCGGCTTCGTGAGATGAAACACGAGGTCGTCGGTTCGCAGGCACGGGATGTAGCGCTGCGTGTTGAAGCCGGTCAGCGGCTCGTCGAAGTTGTTCGTCAGGAAAATCTGTTCGAGCTTGCTGATCTTCAGCACCTGCTCCTCCCAATTGGGCTGAGCCATCTTTTTGGCCGCGTCGTCGTACAGCTTCTCCCAATTCGACGGCGTGATGCGGTCGTCCTCGAAGCCGAAGAAGACGCGGCACATCTCCAGCAGCCAACTGTATTGAGCGGTGTTTTCGATGTCCGCCAGCTTCGGAACCAGCCGTTTGACTTTCTCCTTCGGGTCGATACCCGGCTGCTCGATCTGTTCGCGAGGCAGACCGGCTGAGTGAGCCAGCTCGGTGTAGTAGTGGTAGCCCAGGATGTCCGCCAGCGTGTGCGACGCCGGATCAAGCTGGTTGATGTGCGTGTGCGGGTCGATCAATACGAGCTTTTCCAACTCGCCAAGCAGGCGTTGCTGCAACTGGGCTGACATGAACGGCAGGCTCCCAAGTGTCCGGTGTCTCAAACCTCAAAATCCGTGGCAATTCCGCCCAAACGGTGAAGACAGAATATCGCGGCCAGTTCGTCCGCGACAGGAACCTCGTGACCAGCAGCGGCCGCAGCATCGCGTTGACAGGTTTTCGGTGTTGCCCAATAATCCCGCGACTTTTGAGGGCTGAACGGACTGAAGTTCGGAGACCGACCTCAACGCATCCCACTTGCAGAAGGTTCCTTGTCATGGCCGGAAATGTTTTGGAGTTCACGGAAGCCAATTTCTCCGCACAAGTTTTGGAGAGCAGCCAACCGGTGCTCGTCGATTTTTGGGCTCCGTGGTGCGGCCCGTGCAAGATGCTCGGCCCAACCGTCGAGGAGATTGCCAACGACTACGCCGGCAAGGCGCGCGTCGGCAAAGTGAACACAGACAGTGACGGCAACATCGCGTCGCAGTACGGAATCCAAGGCATCCCGACCGTGATCCTGTTCAAAGGCGGACAACCCGTTGATCGTTCGGTCGGCTTGGTCAACAAAGCCAAGCTGGCGGGCATGATCGACAAGAATCTGTAGCACGGAGGATGGGCACTCTTGCCCGTCCTGCCAGACACGACGGGCAATCCGCCGCAGGCGGACCATCCAATTTCCTGGGAAAGGACTCCCGGAATGAGCGAGCAGACGCAAGCCGACCGTTCTGATTTTAGGCCACACACCCGCGACGGCTCTCCGGAGCCGTCGTCTCGTTTCGTGCCGCTCGCTGATGGCCGAGTCGCCCGCTTCGATCCGGTTGATCCCAGCGAATCAGCGGTCCCGACGCCGGAATTCGACACCGCTCCCGCTCCACGGCACAACGAGATGCTGGCGCACGCCAGAAAGTTGGTCGATGATCTCGGTACGAGGTTCTCCGAGCTTGACCGACGCGAACAAATCCTCGCCGATCAACTTCAGCAACTCGAACACGAGCGACGTGAACTTCGGCTCTGGAAGCAAGAAGCCGAACAAGAGCTGCAATCCAAAGAGGACATCCTGCGTCAGCGTGACGCGACGCTCGCGGAACAGATCGCGTCGCAACAATCCGTGATCGAGCAGCTTCGTACCGAGCAAACCGATCTCGCCAAACGCCGTGAACAACTCGAATCTGACCGCATCCGCCTGCTGGCCGAAGTCGGCAGCAAAGTCGCTGCCGAGCGGGAACGATTGCAGCAAGCGCTCGCGGCCGTCGATACAGATCGTCAGGCTCGGCAGGCCGAGTTCGACCGACAGCGGCAGATGCTCGACGAGGCGTACCGAGCCAAGCTGCTCGAACTCGACGCCGCGAAATCGCGAGTCCGGCAAGACGTCACCGAGGAAGTTCTCACAACTGAGTTGCGTGCCGAGCGTGAATCGCTGATCCGCGAACGCACCGAATTCGACGATGTTCGCACCACATTTTTCGCACAGCGAGACCGCGAGCGAGCTGATCTCGACCACTTGCGCGAAGTCCACGAGGCCGCCGTTGCACGAGTTCGTCACGAACTTCTCGCACAGCGTCAGCAGCAAATTGCCGATCTGGAAGCCGCAACACGCGCGGAAGAGGCCAAACTGAATGAAGGCCAAGAAGCGTTCGCTCGGCAGCGTGAGCAGCAACTCACGGAATTGCGGCACGAGCGGGCGGTCCTCGAAAAC
>CAZILR010000891.1:0-2676 GCA_964539995.1 uncultured Planctomyces sp. | reverse complement strand
TGCCAGCTTGCCCGCAGAATGTCCGCTTGTCCGCAGAATTTCTACAAGCTGGCCGCTTGTGGCGACGGGATTTATCAACCGCTTATCTTTCGAGTGCTTCGCCGCCAGAATACGAGCCGAGTCAACAACTGCATCGAGCGTGAGAGCAGGTCATGTGGAAGAAAATCGTCGCCCCGGCCGTTGTCGTCAGCTTGTGCTGGATGGTCGTGGGGGGATCGACGTCGTACTTCATCTCGTGGCAAGACACCGAGTTGGACCGCGTGATGGCGGAGAATGTCGGATCGATCCGGGCGGCGACGGAGATGGAAGAGACGCTGTGGCGAATGCAGGCGGTCGCACTCGATGCGGCTCGGCAGCGGTCTCACATTCCGCCGGACGTCGTCGAAAACCTGGAGCAGCAATTTGAGACGCCGCTGCTCGTGGCGGAGCGAGCCGCAAATCTGGAGGGCGAGAAGCGGCTGGTTCGCGACATCCGCGACAAGTACACGGCGTATCGCGAGCGTTGGTTGGCGATCAACTCGGTGATGTCGGGCGAGGCGGTCGCGTTGCACGAACTCTTGCCGCTGATTCAGGCGGTGTCGGAACCGTGCGAGCGATTGCTGAAGGTCAACGAACAAGCCATGCAAACAGCGACCGTGCAGCGGCAACAATTCACGGGGCGAGTCCTGTTGGGCCGTGCGATCATGCTGGTCGTCGGGCCGGGGCTGGGTTTGTGGGTTGGGTTTCGGATCGCCCGGCAGCTCAATCAGTCGATGTCGCGGATCAGCGTGCGACTGCAAGCGGTGGCCGGTGAACTGGAACACGAAGTCGGGCGTCTGGAATTGACGGCGCTCGATGATTTCCCGGCGATTCAAAATCAGCTCGACGTGGTCGCCGACCGCATTCGGGACGTGATGCTGGAGCTGAATCAGACGCGGCGCGAAGCGATGCGCTCCGAACGGCTGGCCGCAGTCGGCGAACTCGCGGCCGGCGTCGCGCACGAGCTTCGCAACCCGCTGACCTCGGTCAAACTGCTGATTCAGGCGGTGCAGCACCGCTTGCCGCCATCGCTGCCGGAACGAACCTTCGACGTGGTGCTCGAAGAGATCGACCGCATGGAGACGACGATTCAAAGCCTGCTCGATTTCGCTCGCCCGCCGCGACTGTATCGTGCGTTGCACGACCTGCGGCAGATCGTGCAACGCGCGATCAATCTCACGGAAGGCCGAGCCCGACAGAGCGGCGTTGCGCTGGTCTGCCACTCCGATGACGAGCCAATCCGGGTGAACGCCGATGCCGAGCAACTGCATCAGGTCTGCATCAACCTGCTACTCAACGGCATCGAGTCGATGTCGTCGGGAGGCCAATTCGTGATCGAACTGGAACGCGACGAGGCCGGCTCGCTGGCTCGCGCTCGTTTTCTGGATTCGGGGCGTGGCATCCCCGACAACGTGCTGTCGCGACTGTTCGAGCCGTTCGCCACGTCGAAAGATCGCGGGACTGGCCTGGGCCTCGCGGTCAGCCGTCGCATCGTGACCGAACACTCCGGCCGGCTGCTGGGCGAGAATCGTCCCCAGGGGGGAGCGGCCTTCACGCTCGAATTGCCGCTGGAAACCCATCACTCCACAAACACGGTGAGTCATGCGCACGTTGCTGTTGGTTGATGACGAGCCGAACATTCATTTCAGCGTCGCGCAGGTGTTCGCCGACGAACCGCTCACGGTGTTGTCGGCGGAGGACGCAGCCACCGCGTTGCGGATCGCGCAGTCCGAACGGCCAGAGGTCGTGTTGCTCGACATTCGCCTGGGGCCAACGTCCGGCCTCGACCTGTTTCAGCAACTGCGGCAACTCGATCCCAAATTGTTGGTCATCTTCATCACTGGCCACGGGACCGCTGACACGGCCATCGAAGCGATGAAGCTGGGCGCGTTCGAGTACCTCGTCAAACCGCTCGACTTTCAGCGGCTGCGCGACGTCGTTGGTCAAGCCTTCGAGATCAGCCGCTTGATGCGCGTCCCGGCAATCATCGACGAGACCTCGGATGACGAGCCGGTCGAGCGGATGATCGGCAGCGGCCCGGCCATGCAACTGGTCTGTAAACAGATCGGCCGGGTCGCTCAGCAAGATGTCAACCTGCTGGTGCTCGGCGAGAGCGGCACGGGCAAAGAGCTTGTCGCGCGAGCGCTCTACCAGCACAGCCGCCGGGCCGACAGGCCGTTCCTGGCCATCAACTGCGGAGCGATCGCCGAGGGTCTGCTCGAAAGCGAACTGTTCGGCCACGAGCGCGGAGCCTTCACCGGAGCCGACCGCCGCCGCATCGGCAAGTTCGAGCAATGCCACGGCGGCACGCTGTTTCTCGACGAGGCCGGCGACATGCCGCAGGCCACGCAAGTCAAACTGCTGCGCGTGCTGCAAGACGGCTCGTTCGAGCGTGTCGGCGGCAACGAAACCGTGCGTGTCGATGTCCGCATTCTCGCGGCCACGAACCAGAACCTCGACCAACTCATCGAACAAGGCCGCTTCCGCCGCGACCTCTACTACCGGCTTAAGGGCGTGACGATTCACCTGCCGCCGCTGCGCGAACGCACCGAGGACATCGCCGAACTCGCCCACTACTTCGTCTTCCGACGGAACCGGCAACTCGGCACGACCGTACAGACCATCGCCCCCGCCGCGCTCGACTTGCTGCAACGCTAC
>CAZILR010000890.1:0-2677 GCA_964539995.1 uncultured Planctomyces sp. | reverse complement strand
GGGGACCAAGTCAGCCGACTCGCCAAACCGCTCGATCGCCGCGATGTGGGTGTAGCTGTAGGCCGGACCGAGATAGGCCACTCGTACGGTTTTCACTTGAAGGCGAGCGGCACTCAAAATTTGGCGGAAAATGCCGCGAATCGCTGACGGCGGAAGTGGGCCCCGGTTCGAAGCCTCCAGTGTCGCAAACAGAGCATCATCAGCGAGCGGCGCGAACATGGCACGTTTCAGATCGGGCTGGCTCTGAATCCAAGCCGTCGTTGTTCCAGCTCGCTTGTTGATCAGCGTGAGGATCTCGCGGTCCAGATGTTTCAGCTCGCTTTCCAATGCGGCCGGAGATTTCCGGGCGGGCTTGGACGGCTTCGCGGCAGCCGCCGCTGGCTTACGCACTTTCTTCGGAAGTGGTTTCTTGGCCATGAGTTCCTTTCGCGGTCGCAGGCCAGAAAAGGGGCCAATCGACTCTGCCGTGCGGGGCAACGCTTGTATTCCGCCTTTTCCGAGGTGTCAAGCAGCCAAGGGTTTCGGTTCACTGTGGCATCCAACAGCGAGACTGTCAGATTGACAATCAGAGCCGCCGAGCGATGCCATCAGATCGGTGCCAAAGTGGCAACCGCTCAGAAGTCCGGACCACTGTCGAAGACACAATCTTCGGCCGCGTCAGAGGTTGCCGTGTCATCAAAAGCCACGCGGTGGCTGGCACGCTCTTTGCCTTTCAGCCGCTGACGTTTCGCACTCAAATCAAAACTAAACGCTCGAAGGAGCCATGTCATGGCTGTTGCTGAAAAGGTGATTGGAATCGACCTGGGAACCACGAACTCCGTGGTCTCCATCATGGAAGGTGGCGAGGTCAAAGTCCTCGCGAATCTGGAAGGAAACCGGCTGACACCGAGCATTGTCGCCTTCACCGACAAGGGTGAGACGTTGGTGGGCGACCCCGCTCGCCGCCAGGCCGTGACCAATCCGAGAAACACGATTTACTCGATCAAACGGTTCATGGGTCGGCGACACAGCGAAGTTGCATCCGAAGAAAAACTTGTCCCATACAAGATCGTTGGCGGACCAAGCGACTATGTGAAGGTTGAAACCGGCAACGGCAAGCAGCACACACCACCGGAGATTTCCGCCCTCGTGCTCCGCAAGCTGAAAGAGGCGGCGGAAAGCTACCTCGGTCACAAGGTCAACAAGGCGGTCATCACCGTTCCGGCGTATTTCAACGACGCTCAGCGGCAGGCCACCAAGGATGCCGGTCAGATCGCGGGCTTGGAAGTCGCCCGCATCATCAATGAGCCGACCGCTGCCGCTCTAGCCTACGGTCTCGAAAAGAAAAAGGACGAGAAGATTTGCGTGTTCGATCTCGGCGGCGGCACGTTCGACGTGTCGATCCTGGAGGTCAGCAATGAATTGGTCGAAGTGCTCAGCACGAACGGCGACACCCATCTGGGTGGCGATGACTTTGACGAAGAGCTGATCAACTTCATCGCGGCAAAGTTCAAAGCCGAGAACAACATTGACCTCCGTAAAGACCCGATGGCCTTGCAGCGGTTGCGCGAAGCGGCCGAGAAGGCCAAGAAGGAACTCTCGACGCTGCAAAATTCGGAGATCAATCTGCCGTTCATCACGGCGGACGCCAGCGGAGCGAAGCACCTGCAAATGTCGATCACGCGGTCTGAGTTCGAGAAGATGTGCGATCCTCTTTTCGAGCGTTGCCGCATCCCGGTCGAGAATGCGTTGCGAGACGCGAAGCTCAAGCCGTCCGACATCGACGAGGTCGTGCTCGTCGGCGGCTCGACCCGAGTGCCCAAGGTCCAAGAGTTCGTCAAGAAAATCTTCCAGGGCAAGGAACCGCACAAGGGTGTGAACCCGGACGAAGTCGTCTCCATCGGTGCCGCAATTCAGGGCGGCATCATCACGGGCGAAGTGACCGACGTCGTGTTGATGGACGTGACTCCGCTGTCGCTGGGGATCGAAACCGAAGGGGGCGTGATGACGGCACTCGTCGAACGCAACACGACGATCCCGACCACGAAGAAGGAGACCTTCTCGACAGCGGCCGACAACCAACGAGCGGTCACGGTCAGCGTTTACCAAGGCGAACGACCGATGGCTCGCGACAATCGGTTGCTCGGTCAGTTCAATCTGGAAGACATCCCGTCCGCCCCGCGTGGCATGCCGAAGATCGAGGTCGCGTTCGACATCGACGTCAACGGTATCCTCAAGGTCTCCGCGAAAGATCTCGGCACTGGCAAGGAGCATTCGGTGCGCATCGAAAACTCCAGCGGCTTGTCGAAAGACGAGATCGAGAAAATGAAGCGCGATGCCGACGCTCACGCCGACGAAGACAAAAAGCGCAAGGCGTTGGCCGAAGCGAAAAACAAAGGCTCGATGCTGGCCTACGAGGCGGAGAAGCAACTCAAGCAGAACGGCGACAAGCTGGACCCCGCGTCGAAGGGAGCGATCGAATCGTCTGTCGCCAAACTCAACGAGACGTTGAAGACCGAGGACGCCGATCAGATCAACAGCGCGGTTGCGGCCCTCGAACAAAGTCTGCACGCAATGGCCGAGCATCTCTACAAGGACGCTCTGGCCATGACCAGGCGGCTGTTCAAGGGCGACCACCCCGACGTGGCCCTCAGCCTGAGCAACCTCGCGGGCCTGTACCAGGCCCAGGGCAAGCTGG
>CAZILR010000889.1:1540-2679 GCA_964539995.1 uncultured Planctomyces sp. | reverse complement strand
CGCCCACGAGAACTCGACGCCGATGGGCGCTGGGTCGGTGGCGGACTGGGTGTCACGGTGCGGCAACATCGCGAACGTGCTCATCACGATGGCGACGGTGGTCGTGAGTTCGTCTTCATCGACGGTGACTCCGACGGAGCGGCTCGCATCTATTTCCCGAAGGGCCATTATCGCAGCGGAGATTGGTCCGGCCCGAATCGTCCCGCGGATTTGCTGGCCTATCGACTTGCCGATCATCTGCCCCCGATCAACTTGATCGATTTTCTCGCCAGCGCGGAATTCAACAACCCCGACGGCCAACAACAAGAGCGAGGCCGCAATGAGCCGGCTCGATTGTTCGACGAGGCCGCGAATCGCCAACGAGCGATCGACCTCGTGCTGATGAAACTCGGCGAGAACTCCGTGTTGGTGACGACAGCCGATCGTGGCTCGGCCGTCATCGAACGGCAGCCACTCGAGCGCACTTCGACCGATGCGATCCGCTGGCAACTGCGATATTCCGTTGTCACCGACGTGCGGCCGACGGCCGACGGACAGGTGACGTTCAGCGTCGTCGAGCATCCGTTGCGCGACCCGCTCGGACTCACACAAGCCGTCGATGCCAGCTTCCTTCGCGAGTGGCACAACGAGCGAGAATGGCTCGAAGCGCAGACTCTGACGCATTATCCAGACTCGGTGGTCACGCTCTCGCGACACATGCTTTGGCAGAACAACATTGCCCCGCAAGAAGCAGATGCCGCTCCCGATTTGGTCATCACCGCACGGCCCGGCTGGTATTTCGGCAACGACAGTTCGCCCGGCACGATGCACGGCTACCCGCTGGCCGACGCGATGCGCGCCTGCATGTTCGTCGCCGGTCCGAACATCCGCCGAGGTGCCCGCATCGACTCTCCTTGCCGATTAGCCGACCTCACTCCGACGCTGCTCGACATGGTGGGCAGCGGCATCCGCATGGACCACTTCGATGGCCAACCGATTCGAGCGATCTATCAACCAGTGACGCCGCACTTGCCGACACCGATGTTCTCACGGCACATCCAGCAAAGCCAATTGCCGATCCAAACCGCATCAGCGGACGATGCGGATGGACTGTCCTCAAAGATCGCGCAGCTTGGCACCAACGGAGACATCACACTGAC
>CAZILR010000889.1:0-1440 GCA_964539995.1 uncultured Planctomyces sp. | reverse complement strand
ATGGACTGTCCTCAAAGATCGCGCAGCTTGGCACCAACGGAGACATCACACTGACTTCCGGCCAAGTCATGCGAGCCGTCTTCTGGGACTCAGTCGATCTGAAGGCGTGGCAGCCGGTCAACTACGAACAGGTCTCCGAATATCCCGACCAGCCGCTGACGATTAACCATCCCGCCAGCCCGTATGACCTCAACAACATCGCGTACAACGCGCTGCTGTTCACCGAACTGAGCGTGTTTCGCGTGATGGATGACGTGATCTCGCCGCTGACCCGCGGCAGACGGCCCTTCATGACCGCGACCGATCGAGTGGATTCGGCTTTGCGACACCACCGCAGCGAATGGGTCTCCGAAAGCGCGAATGTTATCGACCTGACCAACGCGACGTTCTGGGATTATCAGATCACCTCGCAGACGAACATGCGCCGCATGAACTCCGCCGTTGACTACGTTCAACATCGCAGCCAAGACCTCGAACGAAAACTCGCCGACGTCACCGAGCAACCGGGACTTCCCGGCTCGCGACTGCTGCACGACTCAGTCGATGCAACGCAAAAAGGCTTTTGGAATCTGTACGGCTTCGGCCAACGCACACTCGTGCAATTGCTCGACGAGACTCTCATCCAAAGCATCGAGAATTCGACCGATCGCACGTTGAACGCAGCCCGCCCCATGCCTGCCGAAGTTCGATCTGCTCGCCGTCAGGCACCGGCCGATTCCGAGCGGCGCTGAGCGTCTTCCTGCTCGACCCTCTGGATCGTCGAGAGGATTCCCTCCCAAGTGTGGTCTGTCGCCTCAGCAGAGATTGGCAACCCGATTTCCTGACACACGGCCGAGGTCACGGGGCTGATGCTGGCGATCCGAATCTGGCCGCCGAGCAGCGATCGCGCCGCTTCGGGAATCAAGCGTGCCACATTGCGAGCAATCGCCGGACTGCTGACCCCGATCCAGTCCAGTTGCCCCGCAATCAACCGCTGATTCACCTCGTCCGGCCATGCAGCCACATCCCGATGTTGATAGACGACGATCTCTTCAAGCTGCGCTCCCGCCGCCGTTAACTCCGCTCGTAAGACATCGCGCACGCGATTGGCTCGCGCCCACAAAACTCGCTGACCACTCATCTGCGGACACAACGCGGCGGCGAGATGCTCTGCCCGATACGTCTCCGGTACAACATCCGCCCGCAGTTGAAACTCGCTCAATGCGGCAGCCGTCGAGGGACCAATCGCTGCCAGCCGAGCCTTCGCCAGCCGCCGAGCATCTCCGCCGAGTTCCCACAACCGGCTTAGCAACGCCCGCACACCGTTTGCGCTTGTGAAGACGATCCAGTCGAACTCGCCGATGCGCCGCAGCACTTCATCGACGAAGTCCCAATTCTCCGGAGGATCAATCTCCAACGTCGGCATCAGAACCGGCTCAGCACCCAACTCGAAAATGCGGT
>CAZILR010000888.1:0-2695 GCA_964539995.1 uncultured Planctomyces sp. | reverse complement strand
AGGACGACATGGACCCCAGCCAGCTCACGACCGAGGAAATCGCTGCCGACCCGAAGTCGTATTCGGCGAAACCGGTCTGGCAGCGGATGGCGATCATCTCGGCCGGCGTGATCATGAACATTCTCACGGGACTGGTGTTCTTCGCAATCGCGTTCAAAAGCGGCGTGCAGACGCGGCCCGCTCGGTTGGGTCCGATCGTGGTCGGCAAGCCGGCCTGGAAAGCCGGTCTGCAAACCGGCGACCTGCTGACGCGGATCAACGGCCGCGAATGCTCAGACTTCGGCGACATCATGCGCGGCGTGGCGCTGACCAGCGGCAACGTCGAGATTGAGGGCATTTACCGAGACGGTCGCACATTCAAAAAGACTCTGACGCCCGACAAGTCCGACACACGCCGCATGATCGGCGTGGCTCCCGCGTGGGACGTGCGTTTGACCGCGCTGGGTGAAGAGAACGGGCCATGCACCCTCGCTGGCACGCCGGCCGCAGAAGCTGGCGGTTTTCAACCGAAGGACCGCATCGTCGAAGTCAGCGGCGAGCCGGTGAAGAGCTTCGCGGATTTGCAAGCTCTGTTGACCGAACGCCGCAGCGAGGAATTGGAGTTTGTTGTCGAACGCGGCCCGGAGGAAAAACAGGAGCGAGTCACGATCAAGGTTGCTCCGAACCGTTTCCGCCGGCTGGGTCTGTCGATGGACATCGAGAAAATCAGCGCAGTCGAAGCCGATTCGCCCGCCGATCAGGTGCAACTCAAGCCGGGAGACAAGATCGCCAAAGTCGATGGACAGGAAGTCGGCAAAGAAATCGACCCCGTCGAATTGCCGGATTATTTCCAGAGCCGTCACGGACAAAACGTCTCGATCGAATACACCCGCGAAGTCGAAGGCACGAAAAAGACGCTGATCGCCGAACTGACTCCGCGCAACCGCACCGGCTGGACCGACCGCTTTGAACTCAAAGGTTCGCCACTGTCGGTACCGTCCATCGGAGTCGCGTACCACATCACCTCGCGCGTGCTGAAGGTCGCGACTGGCAGCCCTGCCGAGGGAAAGGTCGCCGCGGATGAAACGATCACCGCCATCGAGCTTTTCTTGCCCTCCGATGCGAAGGACGATGGATTTAGCGCCGCGTTTGGCCCCATGAAATTCGAGGCCAGCGACAAGCAGCCGCACATTTGGGCTCAGGCGTTCTGGCTGATGCAGATGGCTCCGACTCGCCACGTTCGGCTGACCGTGTCCAGCAACGACACCAAACGATCGGTTGAATTGGAGCCGATGCGCGATCTGAACTCACCGCTCTTTTTCCCCGACCGAGGATTCGTGTTCGACGACGAATCGATGATCCAAAAGGCGACGACGGTCGGCGATGCGTTCGCGATGGCGGCCGATCATGCGCGCAGCACCGGCACCGAAATCTATTTGACGCTGCGCAGCCTCGTTCGCCGCGATCTGTCCTTCAAGGAATTGCACGGCCCCATCGGGATCGCGAAGGTCGCTCATCAGTTCGCCAGCCAAGGGATCAGTCCACTGCTGCTGTTCCTGGGCTTCTTGAGCGTCAACCTCGCGGTGTTGAACTTCCTACCGATCCCGGTGCTCGATGGCGGCCACATGGTCTTCTTGTGCTGGGAGGCTGTCACCCGTAAACGCCCCAGCGAACGTGTGCTGATCGGTGCCACTTATTGCGGAATGGCCTTCGTGCTGGGCTTGATGGTGCTGGTGATCTATCTGGATTTGTTCGTGCATACGGGTGGGCCGAAGTAACTCACTAGCCGTCGCGATTGATGGGAATCGAGGTATGTCCGGGAATCGAGATAACGGCCGCGAAGCAGTGTCCTGGTTGGCGACCGGAGCGGTTTGTTTTCTCGGCATTCTCTTCTGTGGCGTCATCCTGCTGACATTCGCCAAAGAACCGAGCAAACCGATTCTCGTGATGTCCGGTGTCTTCTTCGTCTTGGCGATCATTCTTTACGGGCTGCGTGAGAAGCCGAAAGATTCCATCATCGAGGAAGAAGAGAGATGGTTCGGACTCTTTCGTAAACCAAAGGCGGTCACGAAATACAAGCTGGCGCGGCATCGCAAACCGAAGATCGTGCAGTTCGGAACCAACGAACCACCGACGGCCGAACGCATTCGTGAGATCAAAGAAGTCAGCGACGGCATGAAGAATTGGTCACCGCCAGAGACCGACCCGCATCGCGAAGAGCCGCAGTAGCTCCGGGACTCCAATCTCAATCCAAGTCAGGATTGAACTCTGGTCGGTCGAGTCAGCCGGAAAAGGCTCATTTACCCCACAGCGGCCATCGGGCTGGCAATTTGGAAGCCACCTTGCTGAAAGAAGATGGTCAGCTTCAAAAGGCTGTCCACCAAGTCGCGCATGAAGCAGTCAGAGACTTGGCTCAGCTCATGCAGCACGAGGTCGCCGGCGATGAATTCCAGAGCATCGGCGAGATTAGCGGCGTCTTCGTCACTGACGACTAAGTGATGCAGGCTGTCGTCGTAGAGTTCGCGCGGGTGCTGCGGCTCCCAGCCGTTGTCTTGCGCCCAATCGAGCAGATCGATCCAGAGATTGGAATCGATGGTGTAACAGTCGAGCGGCCCTTGCAAGCGGATGCAGTTCACAGCACACCTCCGTATGTTGCTGATCATTCCGCATAGCACACGGTCAACAGGCGACCGCGTGCGAAGGGCGGCATGGTCGC
>CAZILR010000887.1:0-2700 GCA_964539995.1 uncultured Planctomyces sp. | reverse complement strand
CGGCGCTGCGCTGGTCCCACCCTACCAACTTCTCACAGCCCGGCCGCTCCCCAGCGGCTGGGCTTTTGCGTTACGATGGGTCATCATGTCTGAGCCGACTTCACGTTCGCAGCCGCCCGATAAACCCGCGTGGTTGCAGCGGTCGAAGCCGAACGTGACCGAGGCTCAAAGTGAGTCAGCGAATGTGCCCATTCCGGAGTCCCCGCCGCCGAAGCGAGCTTCGACTCAGGCCGGACGAAAACGTCCAGCGAAGACGGCGGAGAAATCCGAGCCTCGGCCTCCGATGTCGTTCACAGTGCGCGTGCTGCGATTGCTGATGGGTGGTTCCGTGGAGATCGGGTCGATCCCGATGGATCTCGACGCGAGCGGTTTGCTGCGGCTGTGGTGGAAGAGCAATCGCACCGGGTTCCTGACGAGTGTCGGGCTTCACAGTTTGCTGCTGTTGGTGTTCGCCATTTGGGCGCTGCCGCAGGTCATCCGGCCGAACAACGTGGTGCTGGATGGATTCTCAACGGTCGGCCCCGGCGGAGACGCTGGCCCGGAGGGTCCGATTCAGATCAACGCGAAGATTACTCCGGTCGATTTGCCGGCGGGACGAGGCAAGTCCATGTCGAGTGGCGACTCCTCCGCGAATGCGACCGAGACGGCGGATGCAGCGAGTGGCAGTGCCGCGAAACCTGTCGGCGTGGAAGGTGCCTTGGCCGGTCGTGGTTCCGGAGGTGGTGGTGCTGGCGGTGGAGGAGCTGGTGGCGGCGGAGGAAAGTCAGGGATTTGGCAAGGTCTCGGAGTGGGAACGAAACCTCCGACCGGCATTGCTGGCGGACTGGCTTGGCTGGCGCGACAGCAGGAGAAAGGTGGCAACTGGAAGTTGCACGAAGGCTATCCCGATCCCGGCGAGCGAGTCATCCGCACCGATGCCGGAGCCACCGCGCTGGCGTTGCTGGCGATGCTCGGAGATGGGAACACTACGACCGAAGGGCAGCATGCCAAGTCGGTCGCGAAAGGGGTCGCGTTTCTCAAGTCGATCCAGAAGGCGAACGGCGACTATCACGATCACGAAGAGCTGGGGCGTCAAACGGCGTTCTACGCGCACTCGCAAGCGACGATCGCGATGTGCGAGGCGTACGCTCTGACGGGTGATGCCAGTTTGAAGTCGTCGTGCGAGCGGGCGGTGAAGTACTTGCTCAATTCGCAGCATCCGAAAGATGGAGGCTGGCGCTATCAGCCGCAGTCGGGCGAGTCGATGGGAGACTTGTCGGTCACCGGCTGGGCCTTGATGGCGTTGCACTCGGCGCGGATCGCGAAGATCAATGTGCCGTTTGACAACTTCGAGCGAGCGACCCTGTTCCTGGAATCGGTCTCCGAGCAAAACGGTGCGCGGTACAAATATCAGCCGAACGACCCGCTCGAAAAAATCTCCCCAGCGATGACCGCCGAGGGATTGCTCTGCCGGCAGTGGCTCGGCTGGCCCAAGGATCATCCGTCACAATCGGACGCGCTGAAGTATTTGTTGTCGGAAGAGAACAAACCGTCGTGGGCACCCGGTCGGCGAAATGTTTACGCTTGGTACTACACGGCTCAGGTGCTGCACAACGTCGGCGGGCCGGAGTGGCAAGCGTGGTATCAGCATACCAGTGACCTAATTCTCAAAGGCCAAGCCTCCGGTGGCGGAGAGGTCGGTGGAAGCTGGCATCCGGCCAAACCTCCTGGTTCCAATGAAGAGTATGCGGTCAAAGCTGGCCGACTTTATCTGACCGCACTGTGCTTGTTGGTGCTCGAAACACCGATCCGGCACGCGGCGATCTACCCAGAGAAGGATTCAAAAGAGAAAGCCCCATGACGACTCCCGCACCGCGCCCCTGGATTCTTCGCGAAGTCAATTATGGCTTCATCAAAGACAACCCGTACCAAGTGGCCGTGCTGGCGATGGGTGCGACCGAGCCGCACAACTTGCATCTGCCCTACGGCACCGATGCGTTCGAAGGAGA
Organism: uncultured Planctomyces sp.; assembly: GCA_964539995.1. Classification (GTDB taxonomy): domain Bacteria; phylum Planctomycetota; class Planctomycetia; order Planctomycetales; family Planctomycetaceae; genus SXKJ01. Next base: position 712 of record CAZILR010000887.1, on the reverse strand, counting down.
GGCGATCGGCTCTCGCGCGTGTGAGCTAGCGTGGCAGCGTGGAGCCAAGGTGATCTTGTTGCCGACGATGCCCTACGGCACCGAGACCAACATGATGGAATTTCCGCTGGCCATGAACCTCAACCCGTCCACGTTGACGCTCGTGATCAAGGACATTGTCGATTCGTTGGCCAAACACAACGTGCTCAAGTTGCTGATCCTGAATAGCCACGGCGGCAATGATTTCAAACCGGTGCTGCGTGAGCTGACCGACAAGACGCCGGTGAAGATTTTCCTGTGCGAGTGGTATCGCGCCATGGCTGCCGAGCTGACGGCGAAGATTTTCGAGAACTCGGACGACCACGCGGGTGAGGTGGAGACGTCGTTGATTCAGTTCTTGAAGCCGCATCTGGTCGCGACGAATCCGTTGACAGGAAAGATCGCCGCAGATGCCGGCATGGTGGCGAAGAGCCGCTTCGACGCGGTCAACAAAGGCTGGGTCACGATCACTCGGCCGTGGCACCTGCTGACGACGAACAGCGGCGCTGGCAATCCACACAAAGCCTCCGCCGAAAAAGGGCGTGCCTTCTTCGAGCGAATCACCGAGCGTCTAGCAGGATTCCTGGCCGAACTGTCCGATTCGCCGATTGATGAGAGGTTTCCGTTCTGAGACGTGGGGCAGGTTTTCAACCTGCCCGGACCTGACAGGCAGGTTGAAAACCTGCCCCACGAA
>CAZILR010000886.1:0-2704 GCA_964539995.1 uncultured Planctomyces sp. | reverse complement strand
CGGCCCACCAAATCGATCTAATCCTAAATAGTGGGCCGGCGCTGCGCTGGTCCCACCCTACGATTCGTCCCTGACGCGGTTTCCGTGTCCTCACATTTGAAAGGTTTCTCGTGAGAGAACTTCGAGTGCGCAACATCCCGTTGCTGTTGGCGGACGCCGCTCAGCAGTTCGGGGAACGTCCTGCCTTCGCGACTCGCACGGCGGCGGGTGAATTCGAGCCGGTGAGCTTTCGCGGCATGTACGAGCAAGGGTGTTGCGTCGCGACCGCACTGATCGACTTGGGGCTACCGCCTCGCAGCCACGTCGCGCTGCTGGCCGACAATCGGCTCGAATGGATGCTCGCGAGCTACGGCATCCAACTGGCCGGCTGCGTCGATGTCCCGCGCGGAGCCGACGTGACCGACGGAGACATCACCTACATTCTGCCTCACTCGGATGCTCGCGCGGTGTTCGTCGAGAATTCTCGGCTGCTCGATCAAGTTCTGCGGCTGAAACCACAGTTGCCCAACATCGAACACATTTTCGTGTTGGAGCCTCCAGCCCAACCCAGAGGCGATTGCCAGAGCCTTCAATCGCTGATCGAACGCGGGCGGCAACTTCGCGAGCAGGGCGACCGCCGAGTCGAGGAACGCAGCGAGCAGGTCGCCGCGAACGATCTGCTGACACTGATCTACACCTCTGGCACGACCGGCGAACCGAAGGGCGTGATGCTGAGTCATGAAAATCTGTTGTCGCAAGTTCGGCTCTGCCCGGTCGAGTTCGGCCCAAACGACCGGCTGCTGTCGATCCTTCCGATCTGGCACATCGCCGAGCGCGCTTTTGAAACGCTGGCCATCGCGTATGGCTGTTGCACTTATTACTCCAGCGTTCGCCGATTCCGCAGCGACCTGCAACAAGTCCAACCGACATTCATGCTGTCGGCCCCGCGCGTTTGGGAGAGCGTGTATCAGGCCATTCAAGATCAGTTGGCCAAAGCTCCGCCACTTCGGCAACGACTGTTTCGCGCCGCGCTAACTTGTGCGTCGGCCGTTCGCGGCGGACTGAGAACTCTGCAACGTCGGACAGCGGAGCTCGAACCGCGCCGTCCGATCGCCGACGCCATTCGCGTGATCCGAGCACTCGGACAACTCGTGGTGCTCCTGTTGCCGCATCTCATTCTGGATCGCCTGGTGCTGCGTCGCGTCCGAGATTTCTTCGGCCGTCAATTCCGAAGCTCCGTCTCCGGCGGCGGCGCTTTGCCGGGTTATGTGGATGATTTTTTCGCCACGCTCGGCATCTGCGTGCTCGAAGGCTACGGCATGACCGAGACCAGCCCGCTGATTTCCGTACGCACCTTCGAGCGACCAGTGACGGGAACCGTCGGGCCGATCTTCCCGCAAACCGAAGTCCGCATCATCGACCTCGAAACCCGCGAGCCGATTTGGCCACCGCATCAAGGCCGCAAGGGAGAGATTCATGTGCGCGGTCCGCAAGTCATGCGCGGTTACTACAAACGTCCCGATGCGACCGACCGAGTTCTGCGCGATGGTTGGCTCAATACGGGAGATCTCGGTCTGATCACCTTTAACGACTGCCTGAAGATCGTCGGCCGCTCCAAGGACACGATCGTCCTGCTCAGCGGAGAAAACGTGGAACCCGAACCGATCGAGACGCGACTGCAACAGTCCCATCTGATTCATCAGTGCATCGTCACCGGCCAGGATCAGAAGTTTCTGACCGCTCTCGTGGTCCCGCGCCTTGAACCGCTCTCACGCTACGGCGACGACCTGCCCGCGCTTTCTCAAAGCCTCGAAGCGCGGCAAGCCGTGATGACCGAAATTCAGAGACTGACCAGCGTGGAAAAGGGCTTCAAGCCTTTCGAACGCGTTCTCGACTGCCGACTGCTACCCGCCGAGTTCACCATCGGCAGTGAACTGACCAACCTGATGAAGTTGAAGCGTCATGTGATCGCCGAGAAGTATCAATCCGACGTCGCCCGCATGTACGGTCAGTAAGTCGTTGACGACGGATGAAGATGGCCTTTTGATGTCAATGAAGGAGGAGATTAGCTTTCGCTAGCCGCAGAGTCACGAGCGGTCGCTCGCAAGGGTGAGGCTCTACGGGTGAATTCTAGCGTTTCCTCAAGCATCCTGCTCGGCGGCAACGGCCGCAAGAATCATCCGCTTCGCTGTCGCGGACAAGAGCGGTCAGGCGGCAACGATCCGAGCAAGTTCGGGGGCGATGTCGCCAGCCGATATCAGCCGTCATCCGCAGTATCGGTTGCTAACTTGCGTGCAACTGAACTCGAAAAGTCCTCATTTTCTCGGCGTAATTGAGAGTCTACGGAACCGAAGGACGAAAACCAGAAGGCCGCTCTCGCCCTGAAACTCGACGGACTCGGCCACTCAGCCAACAAAGCATTGCGATGAGCGACAGTGGCGTGCGCAGGTCGAAGTGTCGTCCAATCTCGTGCTGGTTCACGCCAAGATGTCGTGAACGACTCGGCCTGCGACGTCGGTCAGGCGGAAATTGCGGCCGGCGTAGTTGTGGGTCAGGCGTTCGTGATCGATGCCGAGCAGGTGCAGCATGGTCGCGTGCAGGTCGTGCATGTGGACTTTGTCCTTGACCGCGTGATGGCCCCATTCGTCAGTCTCGCCGTAGGCGAAGCCGGGCTTCACGCCGCCGCCGGCCAGCCAGATCGTGAAGCCGCCGGGGTTGTGGTCTC
>CAZILR010000885.1:1804-2706 GCA_964539995.1 uncultured Planctomyces sp. | reverse complement strand
CGGAGAGTTAGCAATCGAGAAATCACGAGCGTTTGCCAAGATGACCGACAAGCGTGCGTTGAAGATTCTGTTTGATTCGTATTGGACCAGTTCTGGTTGGAAACCGACTTCGCCGACCGGGCCGGATGTCAAATCGGAGGATTTTGAATACGCCAAGTCGAAAGGAGTGATGTTTGATCCGGTCGTGTATGACCATGACGGAGAGATTCGAAAGGCGATTGTCGCGTGCGAAAATTCCAAACAGATTCGGATCACCAACGGTTTTCTGGCGAGCCTTACTACGAGACATTTGGAGTTAAGGTCAGCATTTGGGAGCTATTGCGGTGGACGATGGTTGAGAGTTCACACTTATCAGCCTAAGCGATTTGTGGCGAGCTGTGCCGTGTGTGGAGAAATCGCTGCGGCTCGCGAAAAGGACGACATCAGTGTTTTGAGTTTTGAGAGGTTCAAATGGGGAGGCGTACGACATCTCAATCCTCTTTACATCGGTTTTGATTTGGAACAATTCGCGAAAACTGAGGTTCCAGAGCCAACAGCAAGTGACGTTCAGTGTTGGCGAGAAATCCTCAAAATCGCAGATAGTCTGACTGATGAGGCGAGACTTTCAGATTTAGTCAAAGCACTCGCGTCGGTAGTGAAAGAGAATACGAATGAACGGCGAACGTTCATCAATATCTTGGGAATTGCGGCGATTCTTCAGCCAGCAGAGTATCCAGGTTTTTTGAATTCGTATGTGGACCACGACGATCGAAAAGAAACACCGTGGTACAAGGACGATTGGGAATATCCGGTTCGATGGTGGCGTGGTCGAGATGGCGTGAATTGGGAAGCAGTCGAGTTTTGGTTTCCAAGATTGATGGCCTGATGGTCGGTGATCTGTCGCGGTGGGTCTCGATGACTCG
>CAZILR010000885.1:0-1794 GCA_964539995.1 uncultured Planctomyces sp. | reverse complement strand
ACCCTACGATGAGGAATGATTGAAACATGCCGTTTGAAGTTTCTGATTTGATGACTGACGATGCGGAGTCCGCAGATAAAGAATATCTGTGGACGCTCAACTTTGGGCCGCAGCATCCGGCGACGCATACCACGTTGCGGCTCATCTTGACGCTCGACGGCGAGAAGGTCGTCAAGGCGGTGCCGGATATTGGGTATCTGCACTCCGGGTTCGAGAAGCTGGCGGAAGACTTGGATTACAACCAGTACGTCACCATCGTCGATCGCATGAATTACCTCTCGCCGCTGGCCAACGAGATCGCGTGGCATCATGCGGTCGAGAAGCTGCTGGGGATCGAGCTGACTCCGCGGTGCAAGTACATCCGCACGATCATCGCCGAGCTGATGCGGCTGCACGATCATTTGCTCAACACGGGGACCAGTGCGCTCGACCTAGGAGCGTTCACGGCGTTCCTGTACTTCTTCCAGCAACGCGAGCTGATTTACGACATCTGCGAGACGGCGTCGGGGCAGCGGTTCCATTCCAGCTACACGCGCGTCGGCGGAGTGCTGTACGACGTGACCACCGACTGGGTCAACAAGGTGCGGAGTTTTTGCAACGGCTTCCGAGCCGTCCACGCCGAGGTCGATGGCCTGCTGACTCGCAACCGCATCTTCATCGACCGGACCAAGGGAGTCGGCGTGCTGTCGAAGGAGGACGCGATCAACTTCAGTTGCACCGGCCCGATCGCGCGAGCCTCCGGCGTGGTCCGCGACCTCCGCAAGGACGAGCCGTATCTCGCGTACCCGGACTTCGACTTCAAAGTCATCTGCACGAACGGCGGCGACTGCTACGCGAGGTATCTCGTCCGCATGCACGAGATGCTGGAGAGCATCAAGATCATCGAACAAGCCATCGAGAACATTCCGTCCGGCCCGATCAACGTGGACCCCGAAGGCAAAGCGGTCCTACCGAACAAGTCGAACGTGTACCAGTCGATCGAGGGCCTGATCCACCACTTTGAGGTCATCATGCCCAACCGCGGCTTCCCGACACCGACCGAGTCGATCTACGCCGCAACCGAATCCCCGAACGGCGAACTCGGCTTCTACATCACCGCCGACAGCAGCTCGAAACCCTACCGAGCCCGCTGCCGCCCGCCGTCGTACATCCACTTCGCCGTCTTCCCGCACATCATCCCCGGCCTCATGCTCAGCGATGTCGTCGCGGTCCTCGGCAGTTTGAACATCATCGCGGCGGAGCTGGATCGGTAAAGAAGCAGGCAAGGACGACGGCATGGCCAAATTCACGGTCGAACTGGCCAATAGTGCTCGCGAAGAATTGCGAGCGATGCGGCCTTTCGATCGACAGGCCGTTCTCGAAAGAATCCGACAGGTGCTAACATCACAGCCGAATGTTGAAACCCGAAACTGCAAGCAATTACATGGACTCAAAGTGCCGTGGAACCAAGTGGGCGACACTTGGGAGTTGAAAGTCGATGAGTTCCGAGTTTTCTTTGAAATTGAAACCAATACCGACAACGTCGTCGTAAAAGCCGTTCGCCACAAACCTCCTCATCTGACAACGGAGGACATCCTATGAAGACCCTGGAAGCCAATGACGTGACGAAAGAATCGTTCTTGGTCGCAAGCGAAGAGGACCAAGTCATCGTCACCAGAAACGGGAACCCGATTGGTGTGTACTTTGGAATCCACGGGCTCGACCAAGAGCAGATTGAATTGGGGCTCAGCGACAAGTTCTGGAAGTTGATGGAAGATCGAGGCAAGGAGCCGCGAGTGAGCCTGGAGGAAGTCG
>CAZILR010000884.1:0-2707 GCA_964539995.1 uncultured Planctomyces sp. | reverse complement strand
GTTGGTCCCATTGAGAGCCGCCCCGTTGGGGCTGTCTGACCTCTGGGGATTGGCCTCTCAGGCCGCTTGCCTGGGTTGGCATAGGCTCGCCCGTTCGAGACTGAACCGCAGGCGGCATTCGCGCACGCCTGCGGCTTGCGGTTAAACGAGCTTCACCAAATCAGGACACGACCGTGTTCCGCTCGAACCGCGTCAGAGACTTGCCCAACATCCGACACACTGCGACGCTAGGAACAGTGTCGTACTTCATTTCACAGTCACAGGAGTCCGTTCATGCCAATGCTTCCCTTCCGCGTCGTGAATTTTGTTTTGGGTCTGGCCCTCCTGTTTTCGGCGGGGGTGAATTGCGCTCAGGCCGAGCATGAAGGGAAACTGCAAGTTCTGTTGCTCGGCGACAGCACGACGATCGGGAGTGTTTGCCGAGCGACGCATCGCGAGGGGCCGCACCTGGAGGATGTGGTTCGCCTGCTGCTGGCCGCTCAGAAGGATTTGCCGCCGACCAACGTCATCAATCAGGGACGCGACGGCGAGTTCATTCACGGATTGCTGACCGGCGGTCGCTACGACCGCGACATCGCCAAGCTGCCGGGGATTGATTACGTCTTCATCCGCTACGGCTTGAACGACAATAGCAAGCGCGAGGACTTCGCCAACAACTTTCCGAAGGATTTTCGCGAGCTGATTGCTCGGTTGCGCAAGGACTTTCCGCAGGCGAAAATCTTCCCGACGACGATCATCCCGTATCTCACGCCGGAAGCCGACGCGCGGATCAACGGGCTGATCAAGCAAGTCGCCGAGGAGGAGAAGCTGCCGCTGTTCGATGTCTACACGCGGTATCAAGCGGAACTGACAAACGGGCCGAACATGCTCAACTACCGCCGCTACGCGCTGGACAAGATTCCGGAGCAGCATCGCGAATGGGTCAAGCCGTTCGTGCAAGGCGGCTCGGTCGTCGTGATGGACAATCGGCTCGACGCCCACTTCCGCGACCTTCCCGGTTGGTTCGGAGACCGCCATCCGAATCTCGCGGGCTATCACGTCATCGGAGATGAGACCTCCAAGTTCCTCGCCAAGCACATTCGCGAACGAGGCAAGACGTCCCAATGACGTGGCTCACCAGCTCTGCACCAACACGGCCGATTGGTGGTCGCTGTGCGAGTGACTCGGTAGGCTGACTCTGGTCTAGCAGCCTGTTGAAAAATCCCCACCCCGCTCGTCGGGGTGGCTTGCGGGACTTTGCACCACTCGAAGTCAACGAGAATGAAGTTGTGCAAAGTCCCGCGAGCCACCGGGGCAAGCCCGGTGGGGTGAATTTCAACAGCCTGCGAACGTCTTGATTCACTCTTTCTGAAGGAGCTGGCTTCATGTTGCAGTTTATGCGTTGGTGCGCGGTTGTGGTCGCGGTGTGTGGTTCGGTGTCGGCGCGAGCGGCGGACTTCTTTTTCAAGGATGGCGATGTTGTCGTGATGATCGGCGACAGCATCACCGAACAGCATCTCTATTCCAACTACGTCGAGATGTGGACGGTCACGCGCTTTCCGAATTGGAAGCTGACGTTTCGCAACGTCGGCATCGGCGGTGATCGCTCGCCCGGCGGCAATGGGCGGTTCGCTCGCGACGTGTTGCTGCACAAGCCGACCGCGATGACCGTCGATTTCGGGATGAACGACGGCAGCTATCGAGCCTTCGAGGAGGGGACATTCAAGCCGTACATGGACGGCTTGCAGGGGATGGCCGACAAGGCCAAGGCCGCGAACATTCGCGTCGCGTGGTGTACTCCGCAGCCGCTCGACAACGCCGATCAAGGGCCAACCGCGCTGACCGGCTACAACCAAACGCTCGAAAAGTTTTCGGACGGCGTGAAGGTCATCGCCGAGAAGAATAGCGGGCTGTTTGTCGATCAGTTTCATCCGTATCTCGCCGCGCTGGATCGTGCTCGCGGCAAGGGAACGAAGTACGACCGCATCACGGCGGGCGACGCCGTGCATCCTGGCCCGCCCGGCCAAGCACTGATGGCCGCGTCGATCCTCAAGGGGCTGAGCTTCCCGTCGCTGGTCTCGTCGGCCGAGATCGACGCCGCTGGCGGCAAAGTGGTCGCCGCGAAGAATTGCACGGTTGAGAATGTTGCCAAGAAAGAGGGCGGCGTAAGCTTCTCACGACTTGACGGCGCGTTGCCGTTCTTCCCCGGTGAGGCGTTGAGCATTCTGCCACATGCTCCGATTCTGGAGGAGCTCAACGAGTACCGCCTGAAGGTCACGGGCTTGGCGGCTGGAAAATATGAAGTCCGAGTCGGCGGTAAGAAGATTGCCGAACTGACTGCCGAACAGCTCGCGGCCGGAGCCAACTTGGCCGCCGGCGCTTTGACCGACGGCCCGATCGCCGAGCAAGCAAAAGCCGTGAAGGCCGCCGTCGAAGCCAAGAACCGCTTCCATCATGACATGATCTTCCGAGGCATCGTGCTGTCGAACGTCTCGATCCCTGAATGGCTGGGGCTGAAGCTCACCGCGCAAGAGATCGAAGTGAAACGCCAAGCCGCGATGACCGAGCGTTTGGCAAAGCTCCCCGAGCTCGACGCGGAAGTTGCCAAGACACTCGCGATGAAGGCCAACATGTTCGAGATCGTACCTGTCAAATAAGCCCGGCCGCTGACCGTTCATTCGTAGTTCGTAGGGTGGGTCGAGTCATCGAGACCCACCAAGTTTTTCGG
>CAZILR010000883.1:2461-2714 GCA_964539995.1 uncultured Planctomyces sp. | reverse complement strand
GGGATCGAACTAGAGTGCAAGACGTGAATTTTCAAGCCGTTTCCCGCCTTTGACGACGGTTGCTCAATCGTGGCACTCACGGAAATCGACCGCACGCTGCTGAAACGCTGCCTCTCCGAAGAATCCGGAGCGTGGAAGGATTTTGTCGATCGGTTCATTGGCTTGTTCGTGCATGTCATCAATCACACGGCTCATTCTCGGAGCGTGCCGTTGTCGGCCGATGATGTCGAAGATCTGTGTGCCGAGGTGTTCG
>CAZILR010000883.1:0-2451 GCA_964539995.1 uncultured Planctomyces sp. | reverse complement strand
GTCAGAACGGGAACTGATGATTTCTAAGTGAGGGGATAGTCTTGGTTCCCGTCATTCTGAGCCCCGCAGAGGGCGTAGTATCTCGCGCGAGATCTTTCGCTGTAAAGCGGCCGATGATGTCGAAGATCTGTGTGCCGAGGTGTTCGTCACGCTGCTGTCGAATAACTACGGAGCGTTGCGGCAGTTTCGCGGCAAGAGTTCGCTGGCGACGTACCTCACTGTGATTGCCCGGCGAATTGTCGTGAAAGAGATCACGCAGCGACGGTTGTCCGAAGCACTCGGACATGTGCCGGCTCACGGCTCCTCGCTAGACGCGGCGGGTGTCGGAGCGACGGAATCGCAACGCATCGAAGATCGCGAGGAAGTCACTCGGCTGCTGCGCGTTCTGCCGCCGCGCGAAGCGGATGTGATCCGGCAGTTTCACCTCGAAGGCAAGTCGTATCGTGAGATCAGCGCGTCGCTGGGCATCCCGGAGAATTCCATTGGCCCGACTCTAAACCGCGCACTCGACAAAATGCGGCAGCGAACGTGATGCCTTCGTCGAATCCTTGAAACAAGTTTCCTCCTGATGAGCTCGACCTACGCCGCCTGCGCCGAACACGTCCGACGATTGCACTCGGCCGCGCGGCAGTTGGAAGCTCAGAGCCGTCTGCTTCAATTGCCACCACTGGCCGGACGCGAGTGGTTTGAGTTGCTCGAACGCAAGTTACTGCCGCAGATGACCGACGATGCGTTTCTCGTCGTTGCGGTTGTCGGCGGGACGAATATCGGCAAGAGCGTGATCTTCAATCACCTCGCCGGTTGTCGAGCCAGTGCGACGTCGCCGTTCGCGTCGGGCACGAAGCACCCGGTGTGTCTCGTGCCTCCTGGTTTCGCGGAACGACACGACCTTCCCGCGATCTTTCGTGGCTTCGATTTGCACGAGTGGTCGCAGGCCGACGCAGCACTCGAAGATCATGCTGAACATCGCTTGTTCTGGCGGACGAGCGATGCGACGCCGTCGAACCTGCTGATCCTCGATACTCCAGACATCGACGGTGACGTGCGCGTGAATTGGGAGCGAGCCGACAACATTCGCCGTTGTGCCGACGTGCTGGTCGCGGTGCTCACGCAGCAGAAATACAACGACGCGGCCGTCAAACAGTTCTTTCGCAAGGCGGCCGAAGAAGACAAAGCCGTGCTGATCGTTTTTAACCAAGTGCTAATTCCGGACGACGAGTCGTTTTGGCCGATCTGGTTGCGCACGTTCTGCCAAGAGACCGGCGTGCAACCGGAGTTCGTGTATCTCGCCCCGGCCGACCGCCGAGCGGCGGAAGAGAATCGTCTGCCGTTTTATGTGGGGCAGGTTTCCAACCTGCCTGCCCTGTCTGGGCAGGTTGAAAACCTGCCCCACGAGACTTGCAGCCTGAAGAACGACATCTCCGCCCTGCACTTCCGTGAGATCAAGTTACGGACGTTGCGCGGTTCGCTGCGAACCGTGCTCAACCTGAATTCCGGCTTGCCTGCGTATCTCACAGAAGTTGAGCGGCGTAGTGCGGAGTTCAAATCCGCATCCGAACTACTTTCCACGCATCAACTCGCCGAGAGCAAAGATTGGCCTCCGGTGCCGAATTCCGTCGTCGTTCAAGAGATTCGCTTTTGGTGGCAGCAGCAGCGCGAAGGTTGGACGAAAAAGGTCCACGACTTTTACAACGCGGTTGGTAGCGGCCTGCTCAAGCCGTTTTCGCTGCTGCGAAATCGCTGGCAGGGAGAACGCACGCCGCCGCTCGAACAGTACCGGCAGCGCGAATGGCAAACGATCCTCGATACCGTGGAGTCGGTCTACGAGCGTTTGCGTTGGTTCGCCGAGTTGGGCAATCCGTTGTTGCAACCGCGCATCGAGAAATTGCTCGGTGGCAAGTCGCGTGTTGATCTGCTCGAACTGCTGAAGACACGGCACGATCTCACCGATCTGGAACATGAAATCCGCGACCTTGTCGCCATCGAAATGGAAGGGTTCCGGCAGGACAGTCCGCAATCCTTTCAGTTCATGAAATGGATCGACCACGGAGCGGCGGCGGTGCGGCCGGTGACCAGCGTCTGTTTGTTCGTGACTGGATTCGGCCCGGCGGGACATGCGGTCCATCAAGTTGCGGCAAGCACCGCGTTGCAGTTCGCGGTCGATATCGCAGGTGGCACGGTGTCGGCCGTCGCCGGGGAATCGGCGCTCAGTGGAGCGGCTGCCACCAGTGCGGGCTTCTTTGAGGCTCGGTTCCGCCGGCTGCACGCGCGGTTTGCGGCCAAACGAGCCAGTTGGCTGGCTCGGATGTTGAAAGAGCATCTGTTCGGCGACTTGCCGGACGAGTTGCAGTCGGCAACCGCTGTTCCGCAGTCAGAAACATTTCAATCGGTGCGTGAGACGATGGGCTTGCTGGAGTCGGAAGTTCCGAGTTCCGAGTTCCGAGTTCCGAG
>CAZILR010000882.1:0-2720 GCA_964539995.1 uncultured Planctomyces sp. | reverse complement strand
CCACAAGCTGCCAGCTTGTGGCGATTCGGCGGGCAAGCTGGCAGCTTGCCGCTACGTTCTGAATGTTGCGTCTGAAGTGCCACTGCGCGACAACGCCGGGGTGATGTTCGCCGCCGTGATCAGGTTCGTAACCTTGTCCGGCGACGATCCGTGATTGGCCCGATCACGGAGACTCCTCGGAAGTCGCGGCGGCGAACAGCGGCTCGGCGGTCTGTGCAAAATCTGACCAATCGTGATTGCTCGTGTGCAGAATCTGGACAGGCGATGTTTCTCCGAAACAAGACTCACCGATTTTCCTGGCGCTCCTCGTGGACGTTGCTGATCCCCATGCTGGGGCTGAGCGGTCTGCTGTTGGGAGTGGGAGTTTTCGCTGCATGGCAACTGGATCGCATTCAAGCGTCGGCCACGCAGACGGTGTTGGTGAATGTCAGCAGCATGAAGGCGTCGGAAGAATTGGAGATCGCCATTCGGGATGTCCGTTCGGAGTTGAATCATTATCTGCTGACCAAGGATCGTAGGCTGCTGGACGACTTCCCGGCCAAGCGTCGTTACACGGACCAGTGGATTGCCGAAGCGCGTCGTCTGGCGACCACGCCGATTGAACAAGAGCAGATTCAACGGGTCGAAAACGATTATCGGCGCTTGTCGCGGGACTTCGATCGAGTCGAAAAGCTGGCGGCGGAACCGGGACACGACGCGGAGCTGGAGCAACTCGCGCGAGTGCTGGCGCTCGACGAGATGCACGGAATGCTCGATGCCGCTCACGAGTACCTCGACTTCAACGAGCAGGTCATCACGGAGAGCAGTGAGCGGAATCAAAAGTTGACCAGTCGTCTGGTCCCGACGCTGTCGCTGCTGGGAATCTGCGGAGCGATTGCGGGGGTGTTGATGGGGTTTGTGATCGCCCGCAGCGTGCGGCAGCGCGTCGTCGAGTGCAACGTGCCGATCCGCGACGTGGCGGGGAAGCTGAATGAAGTGCTCGGCCCGCTGACGGTTTCGGGGGCGATCGACTTGGACGATCTCGAACCGGTGCTGCGTCAGATCGCCGACCGCGTGCAGCATGTCGTCCACCGATTGCAAGACAGCGAACGAGAAACCTTGCGTGCCGAACAACTCGCGGCGGTCGGACAACTCGCGGCCGGCATGGCGCACGAGCTGCGCAATCCACTCACGTCGATGAAAGTGCTCGTGCAGTCGTCGCTGCTCGGAGACGAACCGCTGTTGGAGGGGCGCGACCTGGAGATTCTGGAACAAGAGATCGACCGGATGACTCAGTTGATCGCAGCATTTCTCGATTACGCGCGTCCGCCACAGTTGGAGAAACGGCCGCTCGATCTCGTTGAGACCTGCCAGCAAACCGTCAGCCTGATTCTGCCGCGAGCCAGCCAGAAAGGAGTGCGGTTCACGCTCCGATTGCTCCGGCCACCGCTGCTCATCGAAGCGGACGCGCGACAACTTCGACAAGTGCTGCTGAACCTGTTTGAGAATTCGCTCGATGCCACGCCCGCCGGAGGTCGCGTGTGGGTCGAGATGCAATGTTTGAACGCACCCCCGCCGCCGATCACGACGATTCCGTGGGACACTGCCACGGACATCGCGTGCGCCGACACCGCCGAGATTCCCGTCTGCCCGACGGCAACTCTGACCAACGGTGCTCGCCGTCTCGACGGGCGTCACGACGCCCCCATCGGTGCCACCACGCCGGACGCTCACCGGGTTCAAGGAACGAACTCGATGCTTTCCGTGACCGACGATGATGGCTCGGCGGCGGGGATTCATATTCTGGTGGCCGACTCCGGCTGTGGCATTCCGTCGGAGCTGGGAGACCGTATCTTCCAGCCATTCGTCAGCACCAAAGAGACCGGATTGGGACTCGGCCTGTCGATCTGCCGTCGCATCGTGCAGTCACACGGCGGCCAGATCACGGGAACGAATTTTTCAGGTGGCTCCGCGTTTTCCATCTGGCTGCCGCTGCCCAACAAAGATGGACGCAACGTAAGCTCTGCGTGCTCGCGGCAGGAACCGGCGGATCGCTCGCGTGAGGATCGGCCAGCTCTGTCTTTCTCCGTCCGGTGAAGTGCATGCCCACGCTCGTGATTGTGGATGACGAACCGAATGTCCGGTATTCGCTGGAAAAGAGCTTGCGGCGCGACTCGCTGCGCGTGCTCACTGCGGCGACGGGCAAGGCCGGCTTGGACATGATCCAGCGCGAGCGGCCCGATGCCGTGCTCATGGACGTGCGCTTGCCGGACATGTCGGGACTCGACGCTTTCGATCAAGTGAGGCAGTTCGACGCACGGCTGCCGGTCATCATCATCACGGCCTTCGCGTCCACCGAAACCGCGATCGACGCCATGAAGCGTGGCGCGTTCGAGTACCTGCTCAAGCCGCTCGACATTCACGAACTGCGGCGGTTGGTGGACAAGGCGATCGACGCCAGTCGCCTGCGACACATTCCGGCCGTGTTCGACGAAGTGGAGGCTTCTGCGGCCGTGGACCGGATCGTGGGGCAGTCACCCGCGATGCAAGAGGTCTACAAGGCGATCGGCCGCGTCGCGTCGCAAGACGTGCCCGTGCTGATTCTCGGCGAGAGTGGCACCGGAAAAGAGCTGGTGGCCCGCGCGGTCTATCACCACAGCCGACGGGTTCAGAACACGTTCCTCGCGATCAACTGCGCGGCGATTCCCGACAACCTGCTGGAGAGCGAGCTGTTCGGTCAC
>CAZILR010000881.1:0-2723 GCA_964539995.1 uncultured Planctomyces sp. | reverse complement strand
CGAACCAGGAGTGGGACCACCACGGCGGCATCATCACCAGCCTGCCGAAGGTCTGCCTGAAGATCGACCAACCCGCCGCCGCGCTGGTGCGAGACCTCAAAGAGCGCGGTCTGCTCGATACGACGCTGGTCCACTGGGGCGGCGAGATGGGCCGCCTGCCGGTCATCCAAAACGAGAAGAACATCGGCCGAGACCACAACACCTACGGCTTCAGCCACGGGCTGGCGGGCGGTGGTGTGAAAGGCGGCCTGACCTACGGAGCCACCGACGAGATCGGCCACAAAGCGGTCGAGAACGTCGTCATGCACCACGACTACCATGCCACGCTGTTCCACCTCTTCGGCCTTGATCCACAGCGAGTCGCCTTCACGCGAGCGACCGGCACCAGCCAACTCATCGAGACACAGCAAGCCCGTGTTGTTCGTGAAATCTTGATCTGATCGTCTCGGCGAGCAGTGAGAACGGAGGCGATTATGCGAACGCGAATTCTGCGAGTGGTCTTGCTGTTGGCGTTGACGACCGGCACGCTCATCGCCGCCGAGCCAGCCGACTTGGTGCTGACGGGTGGAAAGATCGTCACGCTGGATGCGCAGCAGCGGGTCGTTGAGGCTCTCGCCGTGCGTGACGGAAAGCTCGTTGTCACGGGCAGCAACGCCGACGTGCAACCGTTGATCGGACCAAAGACGGAGATCATTCGGCTCGACGGCAAAGCGGTGTTGCCGGGCTTCATCGAGTCGCACTGCCACGCGGTCGGCGTGGCCCGCGGGATGCTCGACCAGACGTATGCCGAGTTGTCGAGCATCGCCGAAATGCAGGACTGGATTCGGCAGGCGGCTCGCGACGTTCCGGCCGGGCGGTGGATCGAAGTGCCGCGCAACGAAATCACTCGCTTCAAAGAGCGTCGCTTTCCGACGCCAGCGGAACTCGATGCGGCCTGCACGACGCATCCGGTGCTGTACAACTCGGTGTCGAACAAATGGGTGCTCAACACGAAAGGTTTCGAGACGCTGGGGCTGCTCGATCCCAAAAACAAACTTGAAGACGGCGAAGTCGTGCGCGACGAGGCCGGCAAGCCGATGCTGCTGCGTGGCGGCACCGGGACCATTCGCAAGCACACGCCGAAGGCTCCAGAGCGTTCGCGGGACGAGGTGCTCGCCGCGCTGGCGAAAGTCTTGCAGACCTACAACTCCGTCGGCATCACCAGCATCTTCGAGCGAGCGACCGACCCCAGCAGTCTCAGTCTGTTTCGCGAGTTGAAGACGCGAGACCAATTGACGACGCGCGTGACCGGCACGTTTCGGTTCTCGTCCACGACGGCCGACGGCGTCGAAAAATATGTCGCGAGCCTCGGCCTGAAACCGGGCGAGGGAGATGACTGGATCAAAGCCGGGCCGTTGAAGATTACCATCGACGGCGGCATCCATTGGGGGACGACACGGCTGTCGGAGCCGTATGGCCCGAAACGGATCGCCTTTTATCGGCTGACCGATCCAGAGTATCGCGGCGAGCAATTCTTCTCGGCCACCGAGATGCAGACGGTCTTTGCGATCGCTCAGAAACTCGGTTGGCAGATGAGTTGCCATGTGACAGGGGACGAAGGGACGCGACAGGTTTTGGAAGCCCTCGGCCGAGTCGCCGCCGAGCAACCCGACGTGAAGAAGCGACGGTTCACGCTAATCCATGCGTACTTCCCATCGCCGGACATCGTGCGGCAGTGCCGCGAGCTTGGCGTGTGCGTCGATACGCAGGGCTACCTCTACTACCGTGACGCCGACACACTGGCTCAGGTTTATGGCCCGCAATGGGCCGAGCGATTCATCGGTCTCGGTGATTGGGTGCGTGGCGGCGTTCCGGTCGGCCTCAACGCGGATCACATGATCGGCCTCGATCCGAACCACGCGATGAACTCGTTCAATCCGTTGCTGATGCTGTCGATCGCGGTCACTCGCAAGACGCGGGACGGCAACGTGCATGGCCCGCAGCAAGCGCTGTCGCGAATCGATGCGCTGCGCACCGTCACACAATGGCCGGCCTATCTGAGCTTCGACGAATCGAAACTCGGCACTTTGGAGGTCGGCAAATTGGCCGACTTGGTCGTGCTCGATCGCGATTACCTTGCCTGCCCGGACGACGAACTGGCGAAGCTGGCCGTCGAACGAACGGTCGTTGGCGGGCGAACCGTGTTTCGGAAATAGGTCCAGACGTGGGCGTTCGGGCTACGTTGCCAATCCGCGTCTTTGGCGAGCGGTCACGATGGAGTATTCACGGACATCGTGGACTTCGACGTCGGACAGCACGAAGTGCAAATTGTTGCGATACCAGTTGGGACTCTTCGTGACGAGAAACAATCGGCCGCCGGGCTTGAGGGCACGAGCGGCGGCTTCGATGAAGATCGCGGTGATCGCCCAGTTGGAATAGTACGGCGGGTTGGCCAGCACGAGATCAAACGTGCCGGGATACCGGACGTGACCGGAGTCATCCAATTGAATTGACAGAGACGAGCGTTCGTCTTCGGGAACCGCTTGACCGGCGCGAGATGGCTTGACGGGTTGATTCACGACCATCAGTCCGTTCGATTCCGCGCCGTGCAGAGTGCATTGCAGAGCACGCGGATTGGAATCGACCGCGTGAACGTGGACTCCGGGTTTGCGCAGCGCGAGAGCGATGCCAACGGTGCCCGATCCAGAACCGAGGTCGAGAATGCGGCTGCCGGCCTGGACAGC
>CAZILR010000880.1:0-2725 GCA_964539995.1 uncultured Planctomyces sp. | reverse complement strand
CGCCGAGGAACAGCGTGGTGAACAGCGCCGCGATGATCGCGATCTCGATGAACTCGCTGAGCATGAACATGCCCTGCTTCATCGCGCTGTATTCGGTGAAATAGCCCGTGATCAGCTCCGATTCCGCCGCCGCCAAGATCGGGCTGAAGCCGGATGATCTCGTGCTGTTCGTCAACGACGAATTGATCCAGTCCTGCCGAGCGTTGCAGGACGCGATCGGCCGGCTCGAATCGGGCGACCAACTGCGATTGGTCGTGCGCCGCGGCAACGACTTGGTGAACGTCGAAATGCCGGTGCCGCGAAAGAAAGAGTGACCGTGATGCGACGACTTGCAGAACCGAATTGTCCGGCCGAACGCTGTGAGCCGATGGCCGATAGCCGTGATCCATTTTTTATTCGGCAAAGGATAGCGGCTGTCGGCCGTGCGGCTTCATGCTTGATGTTGATGCTGTTGTGCCAGCCAGCGTGGGCTTGGCAAGTGCCGACGCGCGAACTGGAAGAGGCTGAGGAGCAGGCTTTCAAGCGAGCGGTGTCGCAGGTGGCACCGTCGCTGGTACGGATCGAGACGGTTGGTGGTCTTGATCAGGTGCAGAATTTTCTGTTGGGGACTGGGCCAACGACGGGCGTGATCGTCTCCGCGGACGGATATGTGGTTTCAAGCTCCTTTAATTTCCTGTCGAAGCCGGCGTCAATCTTGGTGACGACGACCGATGGCAAGCGACTGGCGGCGAAGGCGATTGCGAACGACACGGTGCGGATGCTGACGCTGCTCAAGGTTGAAGCCGACGGATTGGTTCCCGCGAAACCTGCCGCGAAGCCGTCGATCCGCGTCGGCCAATGGGCGCTTGCCGTTGGCCGGGCACTCGATGCGAACTCGCCGAACGTGTCGGTCGGCATCATCAGCGCGGTGAATCGGGTCTGGGGTAAGGCGATTCAAACCGACGCGAAGATTTCGCCTGTCAACTACGGTGGAGCTTTGGTCGATGTCGATGGTTCAGTGATGGGCGTGCTCGTGCCGCTGTCGCCGCAAGACAATTCGCCGGTGGCGGGTGTTGAGTGGTACGACTCCGGAATCGGCTTCGCGATTCCGCTCGTCGATGTGCTGACGACACTCGACCGGCTGAAACTCGGCAAAGATCTGCGGCCGGGGCTGGCGGGGTTCAATTTCGCATCGACCGATCTGTACGGCGGCGACACGAAGATCGACCGAGTCCGCTACGACTCACCGATGTATCGAGCCGGATTCAAAGACGGCGACGTGATTGCGGAACTCGACGGCCACAAGGTGACGCGACCGGCTCAGGTGCGGCATGTGCTCGGCAGCAAGATCGAAGGGGACAAGCTGGCGATCACGATCAAACGCGGTGATGAAACGAAGCAAGCAGACCTGACGCTCGTCGGTGAACTGCCGCCATTTGAAGCGGGATTCCTTGGCGTGCTCCCAACACGCGAGAAGCTGGGCGGTGAACCGAACGGCGTCAGTGTCCGTTGGGTCTATCCCGATAGCCCCGCCGCGAAGGTCGGACTCAAGCCGCGCGACCGGATCGTGAAATTTCGCGATCAAGCCATCACGTCCGGCTCGCAGTTGATCGACCAGGTTAGCCGCGTACGTCCGACCGAGAAGGCGACGGTCGTCATCAAGCGCGACGGAAAAGAGCAAACGCTCGAAGCAACGCTTGTTGGATATCCCGCCGAAGTGCCGAAAGACTTGCCGACGTCCGCCATCGAAGCGGCCGTTGAAGCCGACGAGAAAAAGCCGGCCGAAAAGAACGATGCCGACAAGAAGGCTGACAACGAAAAGCCGCGCACCGGTCGCTTCGGCGAGGAAGTTGCCGACAGCAAGAACGCTTGGTGGGCCTTCGTACCAGAGAGCTACAACCGGGCGTATGCGTATTCGCTGCTCGTCTGGCTGCATCCGCCGGGCGATACGCTCGAAGCGACTGTGTACGACCTGTGGAAGTCTGAGGCCGAACGTCGCGGCATCATTCTGCTGGGCCTCAAGGCCGCGAATATCGGAACGGGCTGGCAGGCGAACGAAGCAGACTTCGTGCATGAGACGGTCGTCTCGTTCCAGAAGAAGTATTCGATCGACACCGGCCGAGTCGTCCTGCACGGCTACGACAAGAGCGGCCCATTCGCGACGCATCTGGCCTTCAAGCATCGCGACGTCTTTCGCGGTTTAATCCTGGCTGCATCGATCATCGGCGAACGCCCGCCAGAAAACCTTCCAGAATACCGCCTGCAATTCCAATTGATCTGCGGCTCAAAAGACCCCGCTCACCCTTTCGCCGAACGCAACGCCAACAGCTTGCGAGGCATCAAGTACCCAGCCAATTTCACGAGCCTGCCGGATTTGGAACACCGCTACCCCAACGCCGACGGAGTCGATGCGATGTCCCGTTGGATGGATTCGCTCGACCGGCTGTAAGGCAATCGCGTTGAAAAATCGGAGCACGAAAAAAGGGCAGCCGTCTCGCAACGGCTGCCCTTTCGATTTTGTTGCACTCGAACCGCAAGACCTCAAACGATGATCTCGTAGCCTTTGCGTTGTTCGCGGGCTTGCCATTTGTTGGCGTCGGCGTCGCCGGTGATCTCTTGCTTGTCGGGATCCCAGTTCAGCTTGCGGCCGAGGCGGATGGCGATGTTCGAGAGATGGCAGGTCGTCATCGCTCGGTGGTGCGTGTAAACGTCGCTGATCGGCTGAGTGCGATCGACGCAGCACTCG
>CAZILR010000879.1:0-2726 GCA_964539995.1 uncultured Planctomyces sp. | reverse complement strand
TACACGCAGGCCGAGTTCGACGCGGCGTACACGAAACTGACCGATGCGCTGCGGCCGTGGACGATCGACTTCCATGTCGCTCAGAACGACGGCACGGTGCATGGCTCCGGCTCGCACGACAAGACCGGGCGTCACTGCCGAGCGGATGACCCGAATGGCAAACTCGACATCACCGCGACGGCTGGTTACTGGCTGAAGGGTGCGAAGGATCGCGGCATCCGGCACCTCTGCTGGGACGGCTGCATGTTCCCGAACTCGACGCTGGAGAATCCGGCGACCTGGAACACGATCCTCGGCGCGATGATCAAGGTCCGCGACGCGCACGGGTGGAACGATTGAGCGACGATCGTGCGGGTTGTCGCGGTTGAACCGGTCAACGAGCAGGCGGTTGTCGCTGATTTTCAACGCGGCACCGGGAAGATGAGACGGCATGTTGCCGAAACGCGACCTATGTTTCGGACATGAAATCCCCCTTTTTGAATTCCCGAAGTCCGGCGATCGGCCTCCACCTTGGTCCGCGGTTCGCGACGCTTGTGCAAGTGGCAGGGTCAGCGCAGCGCGTCGGCTTGTTGGCGTTGGCTCAGGGATTGTTGCCGGCTCGCGGTGAGCAAACCGACGAGCAATATGACGAGTTGGTCGCGGCGACTTTGAAGTTGATGGTCAGCGATCACGGCTTTCGCGGGCATCGAGTTGTCAGTTGTGTGCCGGCGGATGATCTGCACCTGCAAAGCGTGCGACTGCCTCAGTTGCCGCCCGACGAAATGCAAAAGGTCGTGCGCTGGGAAGCCGAGGAGCGGTTGCCGTTTCCGGCTCAGAATGCCGAGCTACGGTACTTGCTCTCCGGACAAATTCGGCAGGATGTCACCGTCAAGCAAGAAGTCGTGCTGATGGCCTGTCAGCAGACGATTTTGCAGCGGCATCTGCGAGTTCTCGAACGCGCCGGCTTGATGCCGGTCGCGATCGACGTCGAACCGTGTGCCGTCCTGAGAGCCTTTCGACACGGCCGCGACGACAACGAACGGATCGCGTATCTGCATCTCGGTGACAATCTGACAACGGTGCTCATCGCGGACGGCGATTCGATTTTGTTTCTCAAGTACGTCGGCAGCGGCGGTCGCGAGATGGATCAAGCGGTCGCTAAGCATTTGGAACTCGACCTCACTGAAGCGATGCGGGTGCGAGCGAGTGTGACGAACTCGGCGACGCTCGATTCTCAAAGTGACGTGCATCGTTCGGTGATCGAGGCGATTCGGCCGCAACTCGAATCGCTCGCATCGGAATTGGAGCTTTGCTTCCGCTATTTCATGGTCACGTTCCGAGGCCAGCAGGCCGCGAGGTTGATCGTCACCGGATGCGAAGCCAGTCCGTGGTTGGCGGAATACCTCGGTCACTCACTGTCTTGTCCGGTCGAGGTCGGCAATCCGTTCACGGCGATGGCTCAGCCACCGCAATCTCCCAGCGTGTCGGAGCACCCCGGTCGTTGGGCCGCGGCGCTTGGGTTGTCCCTGCGATCGCTCGAAGCATGATTTGAACTTGTCGTTTGAGATTTGATTGATCTGACACACATGGTTCCGCAAATCGACTTTCTGCCGGCAACCTATCACGTCCAGCGTCAGCGCGAGCACAAGACGCTGTGGCGACGGATGTTTGTATTTTTCTTTCTGGTGTTGGCGATGTTGGGAACCTGGCAGCAGCGCGATCTACGCCGCAAGCTGGAGGCTCGGCGGGATGAGTTGCAGTCGAAGGCGGAAGGCTTGTTGCAGCCGGTGAAGGCTCAATCGAAGCTGGAACAGCAGTTGAAGGACTTGGAGACCCGAGCGCTGTTGCTGACAACGCTCGAATTGCGTGTGCCGATGACCCGTGTGCTGACTGCGATCACGAGTTCGCTTCCGGAGTTGGTCAGCCTCAACGACTGCCAAGCGGAGACCGCTCTGAAGGAAACGTCCAATACTCGATCGGGCACGCCGCTGCTGCCGGTCGCTAACAAAGACAAGTCACCGAATCCGTTTGAGTCGGACCTGAATGAACTCCGCAACGCGACGAAACTCTCGGCGACGATGCTGACACTCAGCGGCATCGCGCCGGATGACCTGACGATCTCACAGTACTTGGTGGCGTTGCGCGAGACGGATTTGTTCGAGCGAGTCACGCTGTCATTCACCGGTCAGCACACCGTGCGTGAGGAGACTTGGCGCAAGTTTGAAGTGCGATTGCAGGTGAAGAATCCGGAGGCGTTGCTGGATCACACGCCGGCAACGATCCGTCGCGTCACGAAGGAGTCCCGATCTCGCGAGACAACAGGAGCGTCTCGATGAAAGACTCCCTTCAGCGAGACAACTTGATTTCCATCGCGGGGACGGCCGCCATCGTCGGCTTCTTCGTGCTGGTCGTGTATCTGCCGGGTGAACGAGCCTGCCAAGCGGCGCGGCGCGAGATCACTGTCGCCAATCGGACGATCGACTCGGCCCCGATGCTCATTCAGCAAGCCGCGATGCAGAACGACAAGCAAGCCGAACAAGAAGCGGCGTTGCTGAAACTCGACCGTCTCTTGGAGGACGAAAACGAACTGCACGGCGTGTTGCAAAAGGTGGCCAACCTCGCGCATGCGGCGGGGCTGAAGATGGACCGTATCCAACCTCTGACGACCGTGACCCGCGAAACATATCGCGTCGTCCCGTACCAAGTGACGATCTCCGGCAACTTCCGCCGCATCGCGCAATATCTGC
>CAZILR010000878.1:883-2728 GCA_964539995.1 uncultured Planctomyces sp. | reverse complement strand
CGGCCATCCAACTCATCAAGGTCTTTGAGGCTGTCGGTGTTGACGCTGCCCATCCTCTTGAGTTTGCGGCGCAGTCGGTTGACTCGCTCTTCGAGATCGGGACGAACGTCGGTGAACGAGGGACTAGGGGATAGAGGATCGGGGATTGGGAAAGAAGAGTTTGAAGGTGGCTCGGCGTCCAAAAGGGCATCTTCCTCTAACCTCTGATCCCTAGCCCCTAGCCCCTCTTCCTCTTGCCATTTCTCAAACGCCGACGCTCCCGACGCGACGACTTCGTCGAGCGTCATTTGGTATTCCTCTTCGATCCGCTCGGCACAGACTTGTAACTGGTGACGAGCGTCGCGAGCGGCGATTTCATTGGCGTGCAGGCGATCGGCGAGTTCGCGGCGAGCACCTCGTAGGCGAGCCTCCTCTTCGGCGAACGAGGACTTCTGAGTTCTTAGTTGGTCCTTATCGGCGAGGATCGACGCCACCTCGGCCGCGAATTGTTCGTCGAGCAGTTGCAGTTCCCACAACTCGGCGTTCGTGTTGAGCATCTGCAAGTTGAGTTGCCGCATCTGGGCGGCGGCAGCTTGCAAACGGCGTTCGGCTTCGTCGAATTGCTCGTCGCGCTGTCGCTGCTCCTCCTGCAAGCGGACGACGGTGGATCGCAGGCCTTGCAGACGCTCCTCGTGCTTGGCGAGGACCAATCGCTGATCAACCTGCTGCTGCGTCAGCAACTGCCGCTGCGATTCGTGTCCCGCGACGTCGGCTTCCAGCGCAACGAACGAATCGCGCAGGCTGGCGAGGTTGTCGTCAAACCAAGCCTGTTCGCGCTGAGCTTGGTCGATTTGCAGAACCAACTCTGCCGCAAGCGACTCAAATCTCGCGGCTTCGGCCAGGATTGCCTCCCGCTCTTTCGAGAAACGCTCGACCTCTTGTCGCTGCGTATGCACTTCCGATCTCGCGTGAGCAAGGCGATCAGCGAGTTCTTGCTTCTCGGATGTCGCGGTCTCGATCAGCCGCTCGACGTTCTTGAGCGATTGCGAAACGTCGGCCAATTGCCGTTCTCCGTCAGCGATCGTGCGGTCGAGGCGCAGCAGGTCATTCTTTAGGCGTCGCAGTTCGCTGCGGCGAGTCAGCAGAGCGGACTCGCTGCGAACCGTACCGGCGAACAGCGTACCGTCGTCTTCGAGCAGCTCGCCTTGCAGTGTCACGAATCGGCAGCCTTGACCATCGCCGTTCGCAAGCCGCAGCGCGGTGTCGAGCGTATCGACAACCCACGTCGTTCCGAGCAACGCTTCGGCCAGACCCGGCAGTGCGGTCTTGAGGCTGGTGAGTTGGTCGGCCCGTTTGATGACACCGGAGAGAGTTCCGAGTTCCGAGTTCCCAGTCCCCAGTGAATGCTCATTGCTTCGACTGGGAACTGGGAACTGAGAACTGGGAACTTCCACAAAGCCTACTCGTCCCGACAGTCGGCTCGCGCCGCTGTTGAGGTACTCGATGAGTGGGGGCATTTCACGGACGACGATGAGTTGCGCTCTGGCACCAAGAGCGACTTCGAGGATCGCAGCTTCATCGAGATCCGCTTCAAGCAAGTCGGCGACGCTGCCAAGGATGCTGGTCCACGGAGCATAGTCGGACGACTGTGCTCGGCTGAGGATTTCCTTCACGCCGATGCCAAGACCCTCCTGGCGTCGTTCGAGGTCTTCGAGGACCGCTTGCTGCGATTGTCGAGCACTACGGTCTTCGCGTTGCTCGCGGAGTTGCTGCTGCAAGCGTTCTTGCTCGGCGATGAGTTGTTGTTGTCGGTCGCGGACTTCGCGGACTCGGCTGTCGAGCGATGCGACTTCGCTGAGCACGGTA
>CAZILR010000878.1:0-873 GCA_964539995.1 uncultured Planctomyces sp. | reverse complement strand
ATCGACGGCCGCTTGCCGGCGCAAGACCTCGGACTGCGCAGAGACGGTGCTGGAGACGCACTGATCCAGTCGTTGGCTGGCGGCGATTGCGGCCGAGTTCGCGGCGTCTCGCTGCGAGTGCAAGTTGTTGACTCGCTGCTGCGTCGCGCTGGCTTGCTGCGTCAGTTCAAGTTGCTTCTGGCGTTCGCGATCGAGCGTTGCTTGATTGGTCTTGAGTTGCGTCGCGAGTTCAGCCAATTGCTTTTCGGTGTCGGCGATCGCGGTTCGCAGCCGCAAGTGCTCGGCGTCGCCGGTCGAGAGCTCCTCTTCCGAGCGATGCAGTTCGGCGGTCAGTTCGCACGAGCGGCCGTGCATGACGGTTCGCTGCCGGCGCAGGCGGTCCAAGTCGGAGCCGAGTTCCTTTTGACGAGCGGTGAGATGTCGCAGCGTTGATTCCTGGCGGACGACACTCTCGCGATTGCCGGCGGCGGTGCGTTCGGCGTGTCGCAGGCGTGTATCGACCTCGGCAATCTCGGCGTCAAAGACCGAGAGTTTTTGTTCGAGCTCTTGCTGTCGTGACGACAGCTCGGCCAATTCCGATTCGCCGGTGTGCAGTTCCGCTTCGACGACGGTCAACTGGGCGGAGAAATGCCGGTGATCGTCAGCGGCGAGACCAAACCACCACTCGCGCAGTTCAGCGGAGATCTCGCGGTACTTGCTGGCTTTCGAGGCCTGTGAGCGCATCGAGTTGAGCTGCGATTCGACCTCGTCCACGATGTCGCGCAGTCGCAGCAGGTTTTGTTCGACACGTTCGAGCTTGCGAGTCGCCTCTTCCTTGCGGGCCTTGTATCGCGACACACCGGCGGCTTCCTCGAAGACGTGTCGCCGAGCGGC
>CAZILR010000877.1:0-2730 GCA_964539995.1 uncultured Planctomyces sp. | reverse complement strand
ATCGCTCCGCGTGATGAGCCTGCCGAGTCACGGTCACGAACGCTTCCCAAAACTCGCGGTCAAACTTGGAAGGCTCGTCACGCGGAGCGATGACGGCTACGTTCGCCGCAGTCGATCCCACTTGGCTTGGACGCCCGAACGCTCGAAGACTTCCGGATTCACGACGCCACGCGGCGGCACGAGTTGTTCAAGCGACAAAGGATGATCGCTCGCACGAACCTTCCGGGTCGAGCGCCAAGAGCACAACGTCAAGGAACGTCGATCAAGGCAGATGCATTCGCAATGCGGCGAACTACTTCGCTGGCTTCGCGAAGCGGTGGATGGCATTGCCGTCGGAGGTGAGGACGAGGAAGTAGGCTTCGCCCTTCTCATCTTCGCCGAAGGAGAAGACCGGGCGGCCGGGGCCTTTGATTTCGCGGTTGGCGATGACTCGGCCTTTCGCGGCGTCGTACCACAAGGCCCAAATCCGCATCGAGACATAGTCGGCGTAGAGGTAGGCTCCGTTGAGTTCTGGAACCTTCGTGCCGCGATAGACGCCGCCGCCGGTGATCGACCGGCCGATGTCGTGGTGGTATTCCCAAATCGGGTCGATCAGGTTGTCGCGGACATCGACCCCTTTCGGGCCGAACGGATGGAGCGATTCGCGGATGCTCCAACCGTAGTTGCCGCCGGCTTTGAGAACGATGATTTCCTCGAACAGGTTTTGGCCGACTTCGCCGGCCCACAGTTCGCCCGTCTTGCGGTCGAACGACATGCGCCAAATGTTGCGCAGTCCAAAGGCCCAGATCTCCGGTGCGGCGTCCTTTTGGCCGACGAACGGATTGTCCTTCGGAATGGCGTACCTCTTTCCGTTGGCCTGATGATCAACATCCAGACGCAGCACTTTGCCAAGCAGCGTCTTCAGATTCTGGCCGTTCTCGTGCGGATCGCCGCCTGCTCCGCCGTCGCCGTGAGTGACGTAGAGAAAACCGTCCGGACCGAACGCGATCGTGCCGCCGTCGTGATTCCAGAACGGTTTCTCAAAGCGAATGATTTCCTCTTCCGATGCGGGATCGGCTTTGTTTGGGTCAGACTTGCTGACTCGGAACCGGGACACGACGTTCGCCATCTTGGCTTTCACGTCGGTGTAGAAGACGAAGAACTCGCCGTTCGTCTTGAACTTCGGATGGAACGCCAGGCCGAGCAACCCTTCTTCATTTTGCTTGTCGGAGTAGCGCACGCGGTCGCGAATGTCGAGGAAGATGTTCGTCTTCGTCGCCGCATCATCGTTCGGGAAGACATGGATCACACCTTCTTCGAGCGGCACGAACACGCGATTCGATCCGTCTCCGGCGTGAGTCAGCAACATCGGTCGCAGCGGCGTAGCCTTGCCCTCGTCACTTTCGGGACTCCAACCGGTCCACTGCAATTTGGGAAACGCCACTTCGGTTCCAATCGCCAGCGGCGAGTCATCGACTTCCCAACCGGGGATCGTTGTCGGCAAGGCCGTGAGCGTGCCGGCCTTCATGTCGGGCACGAGCAAAAAGCGGCCGGTCGGATCGAGACAACTATCGGCGGCCTGCTCGAACTTGTCGGCCAGCAACACGGCCTTCTGGCCCGGACGCGGAATTCCCCAAACTTTGCCGGACTTCCACGACGTGATGAAGAACCGCCCGTGCTTGTCCCACGTCAGACCGTCGCCCCCTTCAAAGCCCTCGGCGATTTTCTGAGCCGACTTGTCCGTCATCCGGACTCGATACAACACACCGCTGCCGAAGTCGGCGATCAGGCAATGCGATTCGCCGTCGAAGATCACGCCGTTCGGAGTATGCAGCGCGGGAATCGTTTCGACGTTGGCGATGGAGTCAATTTTGTTGAGCCGCACATCCATTCGATAGACCGCGCCACCCTTGCCCATCAGGTCGCCCGAATCGCTGATGAGGACGATGCCATGCCCGCTATCGGCCGCGATGTCGTTCAGAAACATCGGCTTGGTCGGGAACGTTTCGGCCGCGGCAAAGACGCTCGTTTTACCACTGCTGTCGATCTTGATGACCTTGGTTTTATCCGTGACCAGAAACGCATCCTTGAAAACGACGATCCCCTTGGGATCATCCAATCCGGTCGCAAACGGCTTCGCCTTGCCATCCACGATCACCGAGACCTGCCCGTCGCCGTCCTTTCCGAATTCACCGATCTCGGTCACATACATCCGCCCGTCCGCTCCCAGGCAGACCGATTCGGGATTCGTCATCCCCGTGACCAAGGGCTTCGGCAAATCCGCCGCCGACACCGACGACGCCAACGCACAGACACACGCGACAATCAACAGCAATTTCTTCATGGTTGCTCCAGAGGGATGAAATCAGTTTTACTCCCACGATCCGATGATCAGCGAATCGGATTGTGACAGACAATTCCCATTTGTGACACGATCATGGCTCTCTCCTCGCTTCCCCTCAACCGAGTCCGCGAACGCCGCTCCGCGCGTGGCTGGAGCCAAGCCGAACTGGCAGAACGTGCGGGCATCTCGCGTACGGCGGTCAGCGCGATCGAAGCGGAGCGATTGGTGCCGTCGGTTGCAGCGGCCCTCGGCTTGTCGCGCGTGTTGGAATGCTCGGTCGAGGAACTCTTCGGCACGGGACACTCGCGAGCCACGAAGACGGCGTCGCCGACTTGGGCTTGGCCACCCGCTCAGACGCCGTGCCGCTACTGGCTGGCGAACGTAGATGGCCAACGGCGACTGTATCC
>CAZILR010000876.1:0-2740 GCA_964539995.1 uncultured Planctomyces sp. | reverse complement strand
TCGAAGGACCAACTGTTGCTGGCGTTCTACGCCGGTTCGCCCGACCGCATGAGCATTCATTGGGCGAGAGTTCGAGTCTGATGTCGATTCGGATGCTGTGATGTCGCGCTGCTCTCGAAGGCAAACCAAGCCGTTCGCTTCTCACTATTTCGCCGGTGCCGTCGCGGAGAGTTGAGGCCTCGGTGGCAACTCACGAGCGGCGTCGGGCGCGTCGGAGTCGGCTGGCGGATTGGTCAGCCGGATGGCTCGCAAGTGCTCGAAGGGATCGGCGACCGTCAGCCGCAGCAGTGCTGCCGCGTTCGGTACGGCCAGAGGCACGGCGAGCGTGAGCAACGCGTGAGCAACAGCAGACGTTGGATCATCGACGGCTCGCGTAGGAACTTCTGTGGGAATCGGAAAACGATCCAGCGCATGAGCCTTCAGCGGATCAGCGGCCAGCGAGAAAGCACTCGGTGCGACGGGTTGACGAGGCGAGACCGGCCGCGATGGATCGGATTCGGAAGCGAGCGTCGGGATGTCCACAACTGGCCGTCGCCAATCCGCAGGCAGTCGCTCTGGCGGTAACGCCGTCGGCGAACTAGGGAATGCGCCGATCGGCAACGCCCAGAGATGGGGCGGGAGTCTGTCCGCGTCGGTCGGACGGCGAGCGACCGGCTGCTCGATCATGGGCAGTGGCGGAATCGCGAACTGCTGAGGCGGCACAAGTCGCTCGGGGAGGAGTTGAGCACTCGCCGTCGAGGAGCTCACTCCAAGAGCCAGCAGCATGACGGCACTCAGGCGATAATGAGACATGGCGTCTTCCGTAGGATGACCGCCCTCGGCCGTCCTGCCTTTGATTCGGAACACGGACGGCCGAGGGCGGCCATCCTACTCGCGACTCACGGAACTTGAATCACGATCTGCACGTCGGTGCCGATCTCCGGCAAGACCTTCGTGTTCGTATCCAGCTTGATGAGCGGTTCGTCTTTCATCGTGAGATTGGTTTGAAAGACGGTCTCGTCCGTGACCGGGAAGATGGCGATCAGCGTACCGGTGGCGTCGGCTCCGTAAACTTTGTCCGGCTTGTTGGGGTCGGGTTGCTTGCTGATCGAGCCGGTGAAGGTCCACTTCAGATTGGGCATCGTCTTACCCGTCTTGCGATCGACGAGAACTTTCTCGATCGGCATCCGTTTGGCCAAGCCTCCCGCACCGGGCAGGTCGAGAAAGATTTTGACTTCGGGTCCGGTCGCCTCAGCCCCTTCGCCCTTTGCGGGTTTGCCCGGCTTCAGTCCAAGACTCTCAACCGCCTTGTGGATGTCGCTCGGTTTGGCATCAAACGTGACGACCGTCTCGTGAGCCTTCTGCCCCTTGGGTGCCGCCAGCGAGGCGATGACTTCAATCGGATAAACCTCATTGAGATTCGGCAGCTTGCGCGGAGCAATCTTGCACGCGAGCGTGACCGTCTTCTTCTCCTTGTCGATCTTGATCGCCTCAGTGGCTTTGTCCTGAGCGGCCAGCGGCATCGCCAACCACAGGATCGTGGCCAGACAACACACACTCTTCACTTTGCAGTTTGCACTCTGCACTTTGCACTCTCCTCTCTTATTCCTAACCAACGTCCGACCGACCAAGACGCTCATTTTTCCCCAATGCACACGACCGCCGTGCTCGCTTTGCCGCCGGCTTCCAACGCACACGTCGCCACGAACAATCGCCCGCCCGCGACGATCGGTCCTCCGTAGACCATGCCGGGAGCCTTCACGGCGGCATCGGTCCCCAGCGAGAGCTTCCAGCGCAGTTGTCCGTCGGTCAGATTGATGGCTCGGACGACGGCCTTGAGGTCCGCGATGAAGACGCTGTCACCGGCAATCGCTGCGCTGGCAAAGAACGGAGCACCGCCATCGACCGTCCATTTCTCGTTGCCGCTGGCGACATCGACGGCTCGGATCCTCCCATCGGTGGCCGTGAAGACCGCGAGCTGATCTTTCACAGCAATCGCCGAAACGATGCCGGCGGCAAACGCTTTCCTCCATTTCACGGAACCGTCTGCCAACGAGACCGCCACGACTTCTCCTTGACCGCTAGCGATGTCTTTCGGTTCCAGCCGCACGCTGCTGCAACCGACGAGCACCACGTCACCCGCGACCGTCGGCCCCGCCCACGGATTGAACGTGAGCGGCGTCTTCCACAGCTCAGTGCCATCGCTGAGCTTCACGCAACAGAGTGCTCGCTCGCCGGTCTTCTCCGCATCAAGGAACGCCGTCGCGACGAGCACACGATCGCCAACCGCTGCCACCGCAGCATCGACATGCCACTTGCCAGCGCCAGCTTGCCACACGAGTTTCGGTTTTGGCTTCGGCAGCGAGTCCTCACTGGGCGCGATCGCGAAATCGGGATCGCTCTTCTTCTCTTGCTCGTACTTCGCGAGCAGTTCCTTCCATTTCTTGTCGAGCACCACCTGAGCCGATGCGGCATCCACTTCCTTACCGTCCAATTCAAGCCGGCTCGGATCAACACACAACGCGCCCGCATTGCCTCCGCCGATCAGGATTTTTCCATTCGCGATGCTCGGCGAACCTTCGAGATGCACCAACTGACCGGGCACCGGCAATTGCCACAGCGGTAGTCCGGAATCCAAGCGCACGCCGTGCAATGTGGCTCCGTCCGTTTGGTGCATGCCGTCACCAAACACGACCACGTTTCCAACAACCGCCGGCGCACACACGGTCGGCAGCTTGAGATACGGCACCGACTTCGCCCA
>CAZILR010000875.1:0-2745 GCA_964539995.1 uncultured Planctomyces sp. | reverse complement strand
AGCCGGCTCATGTCGGAGGTCGGCTCGAACTGCTTGGACGTCAGCCAGTTGGCGATCATCTCAGACGGGATGTGCTTGATGTAGCTCTGACCCTTCAAGAGCGCATCGACCTTGCGCTGGTCGATGTCGAAACCCATCGTCTTGAAGCCCGCCTTGATGAAGGCATTCAGCAGCGGCAGGCCGACGTAGCCCAAACCGATCACACCGACAACCGCTTTCTTGTCGCGGATTTTTTGTTCGAGAGCCTCGCGCATGTGTCACCATCCAACTGGTCGAGAAGTGAGAATCCGTTCGCCGCCTGCAAGGCGCGGCGGAATGTAGCAGTCCAAAAAATCAGCCGCAATCACGGTTTCGTGATGAATGCGCCTCATCCGCCGCGAGCCACTACGACGCACAAGTCGGCTGCTGCTTCGCCGGAGCTAGTCCATTGGCGAACAAATTCTTGATGGACTCCGAGCTGACTTTGGCACGGCCGGACTGCCAGACCCACCACAAGCTCAAAGAGGCGACCGCTCCAGAGAGGACCAATGTCAGCCAAGTGTAGCGCAGGCCACCCGCTTCGAGTGTCGCGAACCAGTGCCAGAACGATTGCTGAAACTCCTCGGCATGCCCGGCTACGAGATGAGCACCCACCCGCTCACGCAGCACGGCCAGCGAATTGAACAGGAAGTGGAAAATGACTCCTGGCAACAAGCTCTTGCTGCGGAGGGCGATCAGCCCCAGCACGATGCCCAGCAGAGTCGCGTTGAAGACCTGCTGAGGAATCATGTGCATCACACCGAACGCCAGCGCCGACAAACCGATCGCCACTCGAGTGCGGCCGTTGCGGCTGAAGCCGGTCAGGATGAAACCACGAAACGCCAACTCTTCGCAAATGCCGGGGGCGACGGCGAACGCGATCAGAATCAAAGCCAACGGCTGCTCGTGATCGCCCATCGCACTCAATTGCCGAACAACCCCCTCTGGCAACGGCGGGAAGAACCAGTGCAACGAGGCCATCAACTCCAGCGACAGTGGATGCAGAACGAACGGCAACAGGGCGGCGATCGCAAGGAACTTCCAGTTGGGCAACCACAGCCGCAACGATTGCCGCACGCTGGTCGTCAGGAGCAACGCCATGAACAACGCCGGACAGGCAATGATCGCCAGTTGCTGAATCAGCATCAGCTTCATCATCTGAATACCCATTTGATCGGGCGTCACCGACGCGACCGACTGTCCGAGCGCCCGCATCGAGACGAACTGCGCCAGCATGATGACCACGAAACAGAAACCCGCCTCCGTGAAGTTCGGCGTAGGCTCTTTCTCACGGAGAAGGTGCCGCAGCCACAGCGCGACCTCGAAGCGTTCGCCGTCGCGAAACAAAACCCCTTCGCTGGAAAACTGCTCGATCGCCCACCACAACGCCAGCAGGCTGTAGCCGATGCTCGTCGCCAGCACTGGTGCGGCGAAAATCAAAGCTCCCGTGTTCCCCGGATTCAGCAGCAACGCCTTCAACAGCAGCGCGATGTTGACCACCGGCATGACGCTGTAGAACCACGACGCTTGGTGGACCGGATAAATTTCGACGGCGGGCGACAAGCAGAAGACCGTCAGGCCGATGGAAACCATCAGCAGCGGCGTCAGATAGTATTGTCCCTCTTTCGAGCTTCGAGCGAACGTCGCCAGAGCCAAGCACATCGCGCTGTAAAACGCGGACAGAGGGATCAGCAGAATCAACAGCCATGCCAGCGCGGGAGCGGTCGGCAGCGTGATGACACCCGCATGGGCCAACGCGCCGCGTCCCAGACCACCCGCCACCGACAGCATGTAATGCCCGGTCGCGCCGATGCTCAACAGATTCAGCAGCGCGGTGCTCATGCTGAAGCACATCACCGTGAAAAATTTTCCAAGCACGATTTCGGTGCGTGTCGCCGGGCAGATGAGCAGGGTCTCCATCGTGCCGCGCTCTTTCTCGCCGGCCGCGACATCCACCGCCGGATAGAACGCACCGGTCACCGCCATGATGACCAACAGCGCGGGAAACATTTTCGACCAGACATTCGCCGAGATCTGCTCCTGGGCCGCGAGGTCCAGCGGCGCGGAGCCGACCGGCTTCGTCAGCTCTTCCGGCAACTCCGCCGCCGAGAGACGCTGACGCAGAATCTCCTCTTCCCAGGCGTCGAGCGCTTCGCGAACACGCGCATACGCGACGACCGATTTGTCATCGGCTCGATTCTTGACGATCGTCGGACGTGGGTACTTGAAACCAGCGACATCCGCCGTCTGCCGATCCACGATCAGTCGATTGACCCGTTCGATGTTCTCTCGCAGCCCATCGGGAATGACAATCAACACCTGAATTTGGCTGGCGGCGAACAGGTCCATCAACTCATGGTCGATCGCGACTTGCTTGGCCTTGAGTTGTCCGATCCGCTCATTCAACACCGTCGGCGACTCGGCCGACAAAGCCGCAGGATTCTTCTGCCGTTCGCGCTGCAAGGTCTCTGCTTGCTGGACCTCCAGGTCGATCGCCGTGTGTTGCTCGATCCGTTCGCGGATTGCTCGGGCTTGCTCGATGAGCTTCAGATTCCGCGACGCATTCAGGCCACCGCCACCCAGCTCCACCGCTGTGTCCGTGACGACCTTGAGCTTGTCGGCATCGGTGGGATTGCTGAACCAGTTTGAGACGAACTTGTCGCCGTCAAGGAGTTGCGGCGGCGGCAGATGCTTTTCGCCGAGGATGACGACGGTGCGCGGCTGCTC
>CAZILR010000874.1:1344-2747 GCA_964539995.1 uncultured Planctomyces sp. | reverse complement strand
CAAGGATTGGCTCGATGTACAAGCTCGTTCTTTGCCTCCGCTATCTCCGCACCCGCTATATTGCGCTGGCGAGCATCATCAGCGTGATGCTCGGCGTGGCCACGATGATCGTGGTCAACAGCGTGATGTCGGGCTTCGGCACGGAAATGCGGAGCCGTATCCACGGCATCCTCTCGGACATCGTCGTTGAGACCAACAGCTTGGACGGTCAACACGACGCCGATCGCTGGATGAAAATCATCCGCGAGGCTGGCGGCGACGACATCGACTCGATGGCCGCGATGGTCGAAATCTACGGCATGATGACCTACGACTATCGTGGGCAGCAGGTGATGAAGACTGTGCAGCTCATCGGGATTGACCCGAAGACAAAGTCGGCAGTCAGTCCCGTCGCGGGCCTGTTCGAGACGAGCCTCGACAGCTATCAACAGATCAAAGAGCGTGGCCAAGTCGTGCGTGAACCGCTCCGTTCGGCCGTTGAGCCGGTCGGTTGGGAGCTGACCGCTGATGCGGCCGAGTCCCGTCGGCATCGGATCGAGTTGCAGCAGCGATACCTCGAACAGCGCGAGTGGGAGAAGAACGACTCGAAGTCCGAATCCAAAGCCTCCGACCACACCGACGCACTGTTTGAACCGATCAACGCAAAGGCCACGAAAGACGCGGACAAGGTCACGCCTCCAGATTTCTCGCACGACGATGCCCCGGCGGTTGCCGTTGATCCGGCCGCTCCGCAGCGAGCGAAGTTGTACGTCGGAGCGGGGCTGGTCGAGTACGTTTACACCGACGAAGAAACCGGCGAGGCGCGCGTCATGCGCATCGTCCGACCCGGCGAAGACGTGATGATCAGCACGGTCTCGGCCGGACGCCCAGAGCCGGTTCGCTTCCACGCGACCGTCGTGGACATCTTCAAAAGCGGCATGAGCGAGTACGACGGCAATCTCGTCTTCTGCAATCTCGAAGAACTGCAAAAGGTGCGCGGCATGATCGACCCGCAGACCGGCGACGGTGCGGTAACGTCGATCCAGATCAAGCTGAAGAACTACGACCGCGCGGCCGCAGTCGTGAAAAACCTGCAAGCCAATCTGCCCCCCGGCTTGTTCTCGGTTCGCACCTGGGAGCAAAAGCAAGGCCCGCTGCTGGCCGCCGTCGAAGTCGAGAAAGCGATCCTCAACGTGCTGCTGTTCCTGATCATCACGGTCGCCGGCTTCGGCATCCTCGCGATCTTCTACATGATCGTCGTCGAGAAGACGCGCGACATCGGCATCCTGAAAGCACTCGGAGCCACCTCGCGCGGCGTGATGACGATCTTCCTCTCCTACGGCCTGGCTCTGGGCATCGTCGGCAGCGGAGTCGGCGTGGCGATCGGCCTGCTGTTCGTGACGTACATCGACAACATCGAAAAG
>CAZILR010000874.1:0-1334 GCA_964539995.1 uncultured Planctomyces sp. | reverse complement strand
CCAAGCTGACCGGCCGCAAGATCTTCGACGAGACGATCTACTACTTCCCCAAGATTCCGACGGACGTCAGCGCGACGATGGTCATCTGGGTGGCGTTGTCCGCCGTGATGATCGCCGTGCTGGCCAGCGTCCTACCCGCTCGCCGAGCTGCTCGACTGCATCCAGTCGAGGCGCTGAGATACGAGTAAAAATGACGAATTGGCAATTACGAATGACGAATCAGAGGACTCTCCGTTGGTCGCAGGTTCGCGTATTCGTCATTCGTAATTCGTAATTGCTCTCTCCAAGGATGGACCATGCCCGAACTTCTCGCCCTCGAACCCACGCGCCGACTCATGCAACCCACTCCGATCGCCCCGATCCATCTCGCGAGCATCGCGCTCGAGAAGTCGTATCGCAAAGGGGATCTGCAAATCCCCGTGCTGCGAGGGGTCGAGATCAACATCCGGCGCGGCGAATTTCTGTCGATCGTCGGCCAGTCCGGCTCGGGAAAGAGCACGCTGCTGCACGTCATGGGACTGCTCGATTCGCCGAGCGTTGGTGAAGTGCTGCTCGACGGCGATCGCATCGACGATTTGCCGCCGAAAACTCGTGATGAGCTGCGAAACCGCGTCTTCGGATTCGTCTTTCAGTTCTACCATTTGCTTCCCGAATTAAGCGTCCTCGAAAACGTCCTCGCTCCACTGATGATCCGGCACTCGATGCTCGGCTATTGGAAGCGTCGTCGCGAGTTCCGAGCCGCCGCCGAAGAGATGCTGGAAAAAGTTGGCCTCACGCATCGGCTCAAGCACAAGCCAAATGAACTCTCCGGCGGCGAGATGCAACGGGCCGCGATCGCTCGTGCGCTCGTCGCGAAGCCGGAAATCCTGCTGGCCGATGAGCCGACCGGAAACCTCGACGCCGGCACCGGCCAGGAGATCATGGGCCTGCTACGAAACCTCAACGAGCAAGAAGGTCTGACGATCGTCATGGTCACGCACGACGAGAACCTCGCCCGCTCCGCGCATCGCCTCGTTCGTTTGACCGAAGGCCGCCTGGAACTCCTCAGCGACGCCGCGTAGAGTCAGCCGCATGACTCAAATCGAACACGCCGCAGCCATCAAGCTCGTCACCGATCTCATTGCAATTCCCGGCAAGAGCACGCAAGAAGGTCGCGTAGTCCAATTCTTGCGCGACGCACTCAAACGTGTTGGAGTCCCTGACTCGCAAGTCACGATCGACGACACGAACAAACGCAGTTCGGCGGGGGGCGAGGTCGGCAACTTGATCGTCAAGCTGCCCGGCACGAAGCGTGCGCCGCGACGGTTGCTGATGGCTCACGTCGATACGGTGCC
>CAZILR010000873.1:0-2752 GCA_964539995.1 uncultured Planctomyces sp. | reverse complement strand
ATCAACACGGCGGCAACGAAAATTCGGGGCAGCATGATTTCTGTTTTCGTCATTCGGACGCCTACGTCCGAACACCCGGACGTAGGCGTCCGAGCTACAAACTGTTTCCAGCGATCGGCGATTTCGCTCGGCCATGACGACCAAATTCCGTGATCTCCACCACTCGGAGTCGCACCGATCTCGGAATGAGCGTTGGCATCGAAGTGGGCTTCATCGAGGTCTCCAGTCAATTTTGCGGCAATCGCCACCAAGCGGACTCCACCCAGAAGAACTGCGAGTAGTGCAGCCGACGGTAGTCATAGCGTGCGATGAGTTGCTTCACGTCATCGGCACGCTGCCGCAACAGGGCGGCATCGGGAGCTAGAGTGACAATCCACGCTGCGGCGGTCGGCTCGCGAACGAACTCCGTTTCCTTCGCTCGTCGCGGAGAAACTTTGAGGAACTCCTTCAACTGCCGATGCGCGACGTCTTGAGCCTCCGCCTCCGTCTGCTGAGGCTTCCAGAACTGGTTCATCATTCGCCAATCGGGATTGAAAGTGCTCGGATCGTTGTGATCGAACTTCGAGGCCATCGGCAGGCTCTTCATCGCGAGGTCGGCGCTGGCTTGCAGGCCGCGAGCAAACGCGGATTTCACCGTCGCATCCGTCTCCAGCTCCCAGAGCGAACGAAGTGCCGCGACACAGGAACAAGACGTCCAAGAATGGTACGGAGCGTAATCGAAGACCATGCCGCGTTCGCAAGTCTCCAATCGGCTCGCGTTCTCCTTTCCGCCACGTTCGATCAGGGACTGACGATAGAGTGCGTCCCATTTCGCGTCCGCCGTGACTGCGTGCATGATTTTGCAGACGAACAACAGTCGCGGCGCACTTTCGAACGAGAAGCCGGCAAAGGAACCACGCCGCACAAATGGCTGCTCGGCGGGCATCGACCATTTCAGATTCACGAGGACGTCCGTCGTTTCCACCAACCTCGCCACGATCCGTTGGCGTTCGGACTGCGTCGCGAGGCCCGATTCCAGGTAACGCCAAAGACCATAGAACCACGGGAATGTCTGGTCGTTCGACCCCATCGGATAATGCGACTTGCCATCGGTGCTGACCCCTCGACCGACAAAGCCCTTCACGTCGCTGATCGAATTCAACAGCAGCAGTCCTTCCATCAAGCGCCGCGCCTTCTCCGCATCCTCGACAGACTTTGTGTGTCGCCAACGATTGACGGCCGCGTCCATGTAGAGGCCATTGAACATCGCTCCGTTCTCAATGGGCGACCACCAACCCAACGCGTTCGGCTTGCCGTCACGACACTCCTCCGGAGTGGGCAAATCGACCGAGCCATCCAGCGCGGTGAAGTCGATCATCACGCCGTGCTTGTCGATGAACCTCCGCCAGATTTCGGAGTGCGCTTGTTGAACACTGGCCGCGACATCCGCCGCACGGCTGGCGCGAATCGGGAGGATCGAGCCAACGGTGGCTGCGAGCGCAGAACAAAGCCAGGTACGCCGACGCATGGGAACCATTTCTGAGGCAGCAGCTCTGAAGAAGGTGGTTGATCACCGAGTTCGCGGCTTGATCCTAATCGCCGCTTGACGATAAGCCCACAACGGTGGCGTGTCGTTCGAGCGAATGCGCGGAGCAGACGTGTTCGTGTCGCAGGCCCAAGGAACGCAAGGCATGAGCGTGAGAAGTCCCCGCTCACAAAGCCTACGCCAGAATCTCCGTGGCGACATTGCCGTACACGTCGGTCAGGCGGAAATCTCGGCCACCGTAGTTGAACGTCAGGCGTTCGTGATCCAGGCCGAGCAAGTGCAGAATCGTGGCGTGCCAGTCGTGGATGTGCAGAGGCTTCTCGACCGCCTCGTAACCGAACTCATCGGTGGCTCCGTAGGCGAGACCGGCTTTGACGCCGCCGCCGGCCATCCAAATGGAGTAGCCCTTGTTGTTGTGGTCGCGGCCGTTGCCGCTTTGAGCGTAGGGCGTGCGACCGAACTCGCCGGCCCAGACGACGAGCGTGTCTTGCAGCAGGCCGCGTTGTTTCAGATCGGTCAGCAGCGCGGCGACGGGGCGATCGGTCGCGAGACAGCTCTTCGTCAATTCATCTTTGAGCAGGAAGTGATGGTCCCAGCCGACCGGCGCGGTGATCTCGATGAACCGTACGCCTGCTTCGGCCAGTCGGCGAGCGAGAATGCACTGTCGCCCAAACCGATCCGTCGGCAGGCCCGAACCGACGCCGTAGAGTTTGAAGATCGACTCCGGTTCCGAACGCAGATCGAGCACGTCGGGAACTTCGTCCTGCATCCGAAACGCCAGCTCGAACGATTCGATCGCCCCTTCGATCTCCGGGTGATGCACGTCCCGTTCGAGTTTGTGCCGATTGAGATTTCGCACGAGATCAAGCTGCGCTCGTTGCTGCTCGCGCGAGAGCTGGCTGTTGCCGATGTTCTTCAGCGGTGGTCCCGGCTCTTGGTCCTTGCGCAGCAGCGCGGCGTAGAACGCGGGAATCTGGTTTGTACCGACTCGCGTTCCTTGGCTGATGGCTGGCAAGAATCCGCTGCCGTAGTTTCTCGCGCCGCCGTTGTCCGACGGCGGATTGATCGTGACGAAGCCCGGAAGGTTCGCGTTCTCGCTGCCGAGACCGTACAGCGACCACGCTCCGACCGACGGCCGCACGAACTGAAAGCTGCCGCAGTGCATCTGCAAAAACGCCTGCGAATGATTCGGCAGATCGGTCTGCATGCTGTTGATGACGCATAACT
>CAZILR010000872.1:0-2753 GCA_964539995.1 uncultured Planctomyces sp. | reverse complement strand
GAACCCGCTGACCGGTGCGCGACCGAGGATCTGGCTCTGCGAAACCGCGCGCGTCAAACTGGGATCGCCATCATCGGACATCCGAGTCACCTCGCTCATTTTCAATTTTTGATTTTCGACTTTCGATTGAAAGTGCGGACTGCGGTCCAATCAAAAATCAAAAATCGTCAATCAAAAATCCGCTTTACGACTGTCCGAGTTCTTTCGATCGATTCGTCGCGGCTTCGACCGCGTTCATCAATGCCGCTCGCAGGCCGCCGCGCTCCAGCGCGTGCAACCCGGCAATCGTCGTCCCGCCGGGTGAAGTCACCGCATCCTTGAGCGTCCCCGGATGCTCACCCGTCTCGATCACCATCTTCGCCGCGCCGAGCACCGTTTGAGCCGCCAGTTTCGTCGCGACATCGCGCGGTAAGCCGACACGAACGCCGCCGTCGCTCAGTGCTTCGATGATTTGATAGACGTAAGCCGGCCCGCTTCCCGACAGTCCCGTCACCGCATCCAGTAACTTTTCATCGACCGAAACCGCCACGCCGACTGCCGACAACAGTTGCTCGACCAGTGCCGCGTCCTCTTTCGTCGCCGCGCCGCCAATCGCGAATCCACTGGCAGAGGCTCCGACCAGACAGGGCGTGTTCGGCATCACGCGCACCAGCCGAGTCTTCTCCCCCAGTCCCGCCACCAACGTCTTCAACGGGACGCCTGCCGCAATCGAGATCACCAAATGCTGAGCCGTGACCGTCCCTTTGAGTTCCGTCAACACGCCGCTCATCTGCTGCGGCTTCACCGCCAAAATCACGATCTGCGAGGCAGCGACAACTTCTGCGTTCGTTTCGACGGCGCGCGAGTTCGTTTCCGCAGCGAATTGCTGTCGAGCCGCCGGGTAAACGTCGCTGGCGACGATTTGATCGGCCGACGTGAACCCCGCCGCCGTCAAGCCGCGAGCCAACGCCGTCGCCATTTTTCCGGCACCGATGAAACCAACTCGCCATGTCATGCTGTCTTCCTCTTAGCACTTTGCACTCGGCACTTTGCACTCACAAGACACCGTATGTTCGGTATGCTTCGCCCGCCAGCATCCCTCCGCGGATCGCGTCGCGCGTGATGTTCTCGGCGTGGACCTTCTCCCAAGCTCGACGAATCGTCTCGGCTTCCAGTTCGTGAGGCACAACAACCACGCCATCGACGTCGGCAATCACCAAATCACCCGAACGAAACTCGATTCCACCCAACTCGACCGGCACATCGACGTCGATCACTCGCTGCCGATGCAGGCTGTCGAGCAGATTCGTGCCGAGCGCCCAGACTGCGAAGCCCATCTTCGACATCTGCCGAACATCGCGGACCATGCCATCCACGATCGCTCCGACGCAGCCTCGATTGCGTGCTGCGGTACTCAACAACTCGCCCCAGATGCCAGACCGGTTCGAGCCGTTCGCCGCGCAGATCAAAATGTCATCGGGCTGACACGCATCGACTGCCTGCAACTCCAATTCGTAGGGCTTCGGGTCAGAGTGAGCCATGTCCGCCCACAGCGTTGTCCGGCACCGGCCGACGAGCACCCGGTCGCAAACGGTCATCGGCCGCAACGGAATCGCTGGCGTGTGTCGCCGATGCCCCAAGCCGTCCAAGGCATCCGAAACGACCGCCGCGGTCAGCGATTGCCGCATCATTTCGATCGTGATTTCCGCCGGTGCTGTGCTCACGAAGACTCTCCGTTTCCGAGGAACTGGCTCGGAATTGATAGTCGAATCCGCAGTGGGAATCCAATCTGCTCCCGCAACCCAGCGAGACCCGCAAATTGACGGTCTTTGCCGCGACAGCTATCTTCGCTCCGTAATAACAAAGAGAGAACCTTTCCAGGAGTTTGAGTTTGACGACTTCCGCCCCCAGTGACTCGGTTTCGTTCGCCGATCTCGGCTTGAGCGAACCGACGCTGAATGCCCTCCGCAATGTTCAATTCGACAAGCCCAGCCCCATCCAGGCCGCGTTCATTCCGCTCGCCATGAGTGGCATCGACTGCATCGGACAAGCTCACACCGGCACCGGCAAGACGGCCGCATTCGTTCTGCCGCTGCTCGAACGACTGAATTTCGATAACCGAGTTGTGCAAGCTCTCGTGTTGGCACCGACCCGCGAACTCAGCGAGCAGATCGCCAACGAGTGCAAGCGGCTGAGCTACTCGTCGATGTGCCGCAGCGTCTGCATCGTCGGCGGCCGACCGATCCGTTCGCAGATGAACGAACTCGAAAAGGGAGTCCACATCGCGATCGGCACACCTGGCCGAGTCATCGACTTGATCGAGCGCGGTGTCCTGAATTTGCAGCATCTCACCGTCGCGATCCTCGACGAAGCGGATCGGATGCTCGACATCGGCTTCCGTCCTGACATCGAAAAAATTCTGCGTCGTTGCCCGACCGAGCGGCAAACGCTGATGCTGACCGCCACGATGCCGCCGCTCGTTGAGCGACTCGCCAACCGTTACATGAAGACGCCGCAGAAGGTGGACTGTTCCACGAACGGTGTCGCGACCAAGACCGTCGATCAGTTTTATCTGACGGTCGATGAAGATCGAAAAATGGAAACGCTCCGCCGGTTGCTGCTCGACCAACGCCCGCAGCAAGTGCTCGTGTTCCTGCGCACCAAGCGCGGAGCCGACCGGTTGCACGCCAAGTTCTCCCGCAAGT
Source organism: uncultured Planctomyces sp. (assembly GCA_964539995.1). Classification (GTDB taxonomy): domain Bacteria; phylum Planctomycetota; class Planctomycetia; order Planctomycetales; family Planctomycetaceae; genus SXKJ01. The sequence continues at coordinate 69 of CAZILR010000872.1, read as the reverse complement.
TGCCCGACGTCGCGATTCTGCACGGCGACCTGCCGCAGTCCCACCGCGACCGCGTGATGAAAGCCTTCC
>CAZILR010000871.1:0-2756 GCA_964539995.1 uncultured Planctomyces sp. | reverse complement strand
ACTCGGCCTTCGCGCCCGCCGCCCTCAGGGGCTTCTTCGACGCGATCGGCATCCAGCTTGAAGCCACCACCTCGATGCAGCTCGCCGGCTTCACCCGCTACATCGCCGGCGACGCCGTCGTCCTCAGCTCGATCTCCGGCAACACGCGGCGGACGGTGGAAGCGGCCCATGTCGCCCGGGCGTCCGAAGCGTTGATCAACAGGCACATCGCCTGCCGAGTTTCCGCTCCCGTCTTCCACATCTCGATCATGCCGGGCGTTTCGAGCCACTTCGGCTGATCCTCTTTCTTGCGGACGAACGGCGTGATGCGGAAGCCTGTGACTCCTTGCGGCAGCAACTTCTTCATCGTGTCACCTGCGTGAGGCAGGTGATCATCGACCATGCCCTGCACGCGAAACAGCTTCGGATGCCGTCGCACCGCGTCGATCAAGTACGAGTTGTCGAACAAGTGATAGACCGAATGCTGAATCAGCACGACACGGCCGACTCCCTCTGGCCGAGCAATCGCCATCAGTTCGTCGTCTGTGAAGCTGGCCGGCTTGAGGTCGGCCTTCGTCTGTCCCGGCGCGAGCGGAAACTTATCAACGTCCGGAGGCCAAATGTGCGAATGCGCGTCGATCCACGGCAGGTCGTTGTCAGCAGCGGTCAGCGGTTGAGTCATAGCGGCTCCGAGTGCGGCGGCTGCCACGGTGAGAGCGTCACGGCGAGTCATCAAGGTCGTGATGGTCATAGACATCCTCATGAGTTGGTTGCGGAATCGCGAGCGTTGCCACTCACGTTGGTTGGTTCAGCCGGAGGCGGCCACTGCCCCAGCAACAGGTTTTTCTCATCGACGCCGCACATCCGCTGCACCGCCCGGATCAAGTTCACGGCGAGATTGAGCAAATACAACAGCGTGAACAAACTCAGGAAACCGGTCACGCCGATACTCAGCGTTCCGTTGTGAACGACGAACAGTTTTAGTCGCGTGGCCTGCGGATCGTCGAGGAAGGCTCGCGCCTGCTGAGTCACGGACTCGATGCTGGACGGCGACGCCGGGACTCGAAACGAAGTCTCGTTCGGCCCGTGAAACACGAGAGACCCTTCGGGAGTCGGCGGCGATTTGCGAGGCTCGGTGCGTCCGGCCGGCGGAGTACCGTCGTTGATCCGGTAGTCCACCGACGTGACCTCGGCCAGCGCGGGGCTGCGAATCGGGATCACGAAGAAGATGTAAACCTTGGCCCGCGCCGACACGCGACCGTCGCTCCGCTCCAAAGTCACTCGCGAAATTGGCGAGATCAGCGAGACGAATCCCGGCAACCCGAGGCACAACAAGAACCCCAACAGTTGCCCGACCCAGCCGGTCCCGTGCGATGGTGGGCTTGCCGACGGAGCCGCCACGGTCGGATCGGCAGGCGATTGCTCGGCATTCATGGTGGTTCCTTGACCAAACTCGTTACGTCACGACGGACGACAGAGACTCGTTCTGCCGATGTGGTCAATCCGATGTTTGTCGCTCGTTCTCTCCGTGACTCTCCGGCTGTTCTGCGGCGCGCAAGTCGGCTCCGGTAGCAAACCGCAGCCCGCCTCGTAGTCCTTTGTAAATCGTCTTGAAGAACCAACAGACAACGCCGATCACATACAGCACTGTGAACAAACTCATCAGACCGCCAAAGAGGACGCTGAATTTCCAGTTGGCGACCACGAACATTTTCAGCTCCGTGGACTGCGAGTCTTTCAAAAACGCTTCCGATCGCTCGATGACGGACTTGAGGTTAAATGGCGTGACGGGCACCTCAGCGACCTGATCCTCTCCTTGAATGACCAGAAACCCCTGATCCTCAGACTTCGTGACTCGATCCGTTGTTCCGGATCGCCGCTGCCGCGATTCCGTGCCGCCGACGAATCGGTCGCCAATTCCAATGACCGGATCAACCGTCAGCGTCTTGTACGGCACGATGAAGAGCACGCAGACCTGCGCACGAGCCGTCACGCGATCGCCGCTCCGCTGAAACTTCACCCACGACACCGGAGCCACCGCCGTCAAAAATCCGGGAAACAGCACGCAAAAAAAGAACGCGATCAACTGCGAGCCGATCAAACCCAATAGAGTCGGTTTCTTCCCCATCACAGTCCTCTTGATCTAACAGACTTTGTTTTGAATTAACGAGCAGGTTCAAACAGCGTATCGGTCGAGCCGCCAAACTTCGCGGGGAGCGGGATGTTCGACCACGATTTGTCATCGCCGATGCGGAACTGCCAGCGGCCTTTAAGTTGGAGGGTTTCTGAAGCTGTCTGCAATCTTGGGGCGGATCGGAAGCCAACATTCGGCCTGTCGCGAAAATCCAATCGAACTACCAGTAAATTCACATCGTCCTGATAGAACGAACTCGGATCGGCGGAAAACTCATTGCGCGATTCGGTCCCAGACATCATTTTCAGTTTGTGGCCGTTGAGCCAAACACTGACTTCTGTTGGGAATTGGACTGGCATCGTCAAACGAGGCTCGTTGCTCTTCAGCAGTTCTGAAGGAATCCGCAACGTACACCGAAACCACATCACGCCGACGTATTCGGTGATCGCACCGTCGCTGGCGGCATTCCAATCAAACGGCACCGACACGAGCGACCAATCGTTTTCAAAGAAAACACGATCGCGTTGTCCGGTTGATTTCGGTACTGGCAACTCCGTTTCAGTTCGCTTGTCGTACTTCGACCGGAACGACTCTCCGCCGAGCAACTGGTCGCTGGTGATCGTCGGGCAAACGAACTGCTCAA
>CAZILR010000870.1:0-2758 GCA_964539995.1 uncultured Planctomyces sp. | reverse complement strand
CCTGGTGGGTCTCGATGACTCGACCCACCCTACCTGTTCCAGCCGGCTGCCACGATCTTTCCACCCGCGTCACCGGCACCGGGGCCGAGGTCGATGACCCAGTCGGCGGCGCGAATGAACTCCGGACGATGTTCGATCGCGATCAGCGAGTGACCGACCTCGATCAAGCGTCGGAAGCACTCTAACAAAACCGCGATGTCGCGCGCATGCAGGCCGATACACGGCTCGTCCATCAGGAACAGCGTCCGCTTTCGCGATCGGTTCGACAGCAGCGTCGCCAACTTCAGCCGCTGACACTCGCCGCGAGACAGCGTACTGGCCGACTGGCCGAGCGGCAGATAGCCCAGACCGACATCCTTCAGCGACTTCAGCCGCCGTTGCAGTTGCGGCTGTCCTCGAAAAAATGAGAACGCTTCGTCGGCCGAGAGGTTGAGCACCTCCGCGATCGACAGCCCGCGCAACTTGGCGTCGAGGATGTCTCGCTGAAATCGCGAGCCGTGACACTCCGGACACACGACCGTCAGGTTCGCGAGAAACTGCATGTCGATCTCGACCGCGCCAAGTCCTCGGCAACGCGGACACCGCCCGCCGTCGTTCGCGTTGAAGCTGAAGTGGCGAGCCGTAAAGTTTTTGACCTTCGCCTCGGTCGTCTGCGAGAACAGTCCGCGAATCTCGCCGAGCAAATGCAGCATCGTCGCCGCACTCGCACGAGCCGATCTCCGAATCGGCGACGAATCGAGAAATACGACCTCGTCGATCTGGTCCGTGCCTGACAACGCGGTGAACTCACCGACTGGATCGACGTCGCAGACAATACCGAATCGCTGACAAAGTGCCGGATACAGCGTGTGCTCGATCAGCGAACTCTTCCCGCTGCCGCTGACACCCGTGACCACGCACAGCCGATTGAGCGGCAACGTCACGTCAAGGCGATTCAAGTTGTGCAGCGTGACGCCTTCGAGCGAGACAACGTAGCCCTGTCGCTCCGCGACAGGATTGCCGAGCGCGGACAGCGAGTGATCCGTCGTGGAAAGCTCGTCCGTGGGATCAGCGTCGTTTCCCGTTCGGCTTTCGTCTCGCGGAACGAGACGGCTACATTGACTCACGACGCTCCCACCCTCGCGCCCCGCACCGGGGCCGAGCTCAATCACCTCGTTAGCCGCTTCGACGAACGCTCGCGAATGCTCGACGAGAATCACCGTGTTCCCCGCTTGTTGCAGTCGCCGAATCGCCGCCAGCACCCGTTCGGCATCGAGCGGATGCAATCCACCCGAAGGCTCGTCGAGGACATACAACGCGTTGTCCAACCGCGTCGCGAGCACACCCGCCAATCGCGCCCGTTGTCGCTCGCCGCGCGACAAACTGCGAGGCGAACGGTTCAACGACAGATGTCCTAAGCCGAGATCCAGCAGCGTTCGCAACCGCGCCGACAACTCGCCGAGCACGTTCGCGACCAGCGTTCGTTCGCTGGGTTCCGTCGAATTTGTCAGGTCATTGAGGACCGCGACCATTTCCGTGAGTCGCAGATCTCGCAGCTCCGCAATCGTCCTCTCTCCGAGCAATCGCACGCTGCGTCCGGCAGTACCTAATCGCGAGCCGCCACAATCCGGGCAGTCCACCATCGTCAATCGTTTCAACTTCGCCGCCATCGTTGCCTGAGCTTCGATGCGTCCCAAACCACTGCAACGGGGACACGCTCCAAGTGAACTTTCAAAGTTGAACAAGTCCGGCTCCAGCGGAGGAAACTCGCTGCCGCATTCGCCGCAAATCAACCGTCGCGAATGACGTGTGAGCCGCCAACGACGGCCCTCCCATTCCAACGTCTTCGCGTCTTGACCATCGGATTCGTCGAGCACTGCGCAGCGGCCATCGCCGTGCGAGTACGCTTGCTCAACGCTTTCCAACAGGCGAGCCGCGTCCGTGCGACCCACGAGCAGGCGATCAACGACGACGAGGATCTCGGCTTTCAAATTTGAGATTCGAGATTTGAGATTTGAGCCTTCAGATTTCGGCAACTCGATCGTCCGAACGAACCCCAACTGCCGCCAATTCGCGATCGTTTCGTCGCCCTTCTCGGACGGAAACGCCACCACGAATTTTGTTCCCTCCGGCAATGATTGAGTCTCGCGGCAAACTTCGTCCGGCGTGCGAGCGACCAGCCGCGTCTTGCATTGCGGACAGAAGGCTCGCCCCAGCCGAGCGAACAGCATCCGCAACAAATCATCGGTCTCGGTCATCGAGCCCAGCGTCGCACGCTGGTCGAATGACGCCTCGGCACGAAACGCGATCGCGGGCGGAAGATTTTCCAGAGCGTCCGCATCCGGCCGCTCGATCCGCTCCAAAAACTGCCGAGCCGACGGGGCGAACGTCTCGATGTACCGTCGCCGCCCCTCGGCCACGAGCGTGTCGAACGCGAGACTGCTCTTGCCGGCTCCGCTCACCCCCGTGATCGCGATCAGCTTGCCAATCGGCAAACGCAGATCGATCCCCTTCAGGTTGTGAACGCGAATGCCTCGCAATTCGATGTGCGACATGCCGCGAGGATAACGGCGCGCTTCACCCTGTCACCCCCTCACCGTGTCACCTTGTCATGGCAGGGTGACAGGGTGAGGGGGTGACAAGGTGAAAAAGACAGCGATCGAAGCTCACGCCGCGTCGTATTCCGAGATGCGGTTCGCCGGGGCGAACGGCAGCAAGATCGCGTCCTCTTCATGCAGAGCGAACCGCATGACGTAGGCCGACTCGTCCGTGTCGTCGT
>CAZILR010000869.1:0-2769 GCA_964539995.1 uncultured Planctomyces sp. | reverse complement strand
TCATTTCAGAATCGATTCGGCTGAGGACGCAGGCGGACGCGAACAACTCCATCGCCGACCATGCCAGACGTTCTTGATCGAGCTGCCGTTCGACAACCTCTTCGCGATGTCGGAACAACGTCCGTTGCGCCGCGAGTCCAAGACGGTGAATTCTTCGACCGAGTTCATCGGCGGCCGGACGCAGCAACGCCGAGCGAACCGGAACTCCGGGCGTTTGCAGCCGGTACGCGACTTGATCCGAGACGAAGCGACCGATGACACCCAGGCCGCTCCACGGCCGCTTGGCCGCGTCGGCCACGCTTTTCAATTGCAGGCCAGGTCCGCGCAGACCGGTGAGAGCAATGAACGACGTCAGCACTTCGTTCGCTCCCTCGCCGATCTGATTGATGCGTGCGTCGCGAAGCATTCGCTCCAATGGCCGGTCGGTGAAGTACGCGGCTCCGCCGTGAATCTGGAAGGCATCATTGACCATCGTCCACAAGACTTCGGTGCTGTAGACCTTCAGCATCGCGGTTTCGAGCATGTAGTCTTCAAGGCCACGGTCAATTAGGCTGGCGGTGATCGTCGTCATGGCCTCCATCGCGTAGGTCCACGCGGCTATGCGAGCAAGCTTTTTCTGTACGAGTTCAAATTCGGCGAGCGTGCGACCGAACTGCCGTCGCGTGCGCGCGTGCTCGGTCGCCAGCCGCAGACACGTCTTCGCCGCGCCGGTGCAGCAGGCTCCGAAGGTCGTGCGGCCGAAGTCGAGCACCGTGAGCGCGACCTTCAGTCCTTTGCCCAGCGGGCCGAGGATGTTTGCGGCCGGCACACGCATGTTTTCGAACGCCAACCGAGCGGTCGCAGTCCCACGGATGCCGACCTTCGGCATGCGGGCTTCAACGACTCGAAAGCCCGGCATGTCGGGAGTCACGAGAAACGCTGTGACCGACGTCCCGCTGCGTCCCGTGTTCGGTGTGCGAGCCATCACGGTCAGCACGTCCGCGATCGCGCCGTTGGTGATGTATCGCTTCTCGCCGTTGAGCACGAAGTGTCCGTCGTTGGTCGGCGTCGCGGAGGTTTGCACGTTGGAAGCATCCGACCCGGCCTCAGGCTCCGTGAGCGCGAACGCCGCGAGCTTCTGGGCACGGACGAGTTCGGGCAGCCAATGCCGTTTCTGCTCGTCAGTACCGAACAGCAACAGCGCGCGGATGCCGATCGAATGATGCGCGTTGACGAAGATCGACGTCGCACTGCACCGCCCACCGATTTCCTCCAGCACTTTGTAGTACGCCATCTGCGAGAACCCGCGTCCGCCGACGTCTGCCGGTGCCGTCATCCCCAGCACGCCGAGCCGCGCCAACCCGTCGATCACTTCGCGCGGGATGTCCGCCTCGCGGTCGATCCTTTCGGGATCGAGATGCTCGTCGCAGAATTGTGTCAGCTCCGACAACGACAGATCAACTTGCGATTGCTCGGCGTCGGACAGTCGCGGGTACGGAAAAATCCAATCGGCGACGAACTTACCCCAGAACAACCCCTTGCCGATGCCGAGCCGTTCCGGCACCGAGGCGAGCAATTCTTCGGCCTGCTTCATTTGCTGTTCGCGATGCTGGCGGAAATCATTTGTGTTCATGGTGACCCTCACAGATCAAGACCCCACCGGGGCAAGCCCAGTGGGGTGAATTGTCGATGTCTTATTTCCACTTCGGTGGCCGTTTTTCTAGGAAGGCGGCCGCTCCTTCACGAGCCTCGTCGCTGCGACGTGCCTGCAAGTGTGAGGCAATGAATCCTTCGACGCGCTCGTCCGCTTCGACGTTCGCGTGCAGATTGAGCAGTCGTTTCGTCTGCCGCACCGATTCCGGGCCACCCAAGAGGATTGTCCGCGCCAGTCGCTCAGCTTCGGCGAGCACCTGCTCGGCCGGAACCACGCGCTGCACGAGTCCGATTTCTCGTGCTCGTTGCGACGTGATCCACTCGCCGAGCAAGAACAGGTCGCGGACGTCGCCATCTCGTAGCTTGCCGCACAGCACGGTCGAGACCAACGCCGGCACCAACCCGCGACGCACTTCCGGAAATCCGATCTTGAGGTCATCGGCCGCGACCGCCAGATCGCACGCTGCCATCAAGCCTGCTCCGCCTGCGATCGCGCCGCCATGCGCTGCGGCAATTGTGATCAATGAAGTCTCGCGAATCGTGCTCAACGATCGCTTCACCCAATCGGCTGATGAGTCGATTAACTGCGGGTCGGCTGCTTCTTGCAAATCCAACCCCGCGCAAAACGCCGGCCCGGCACCGCGCAGGATCATCACACGCTCGCGCGGATCGGCGGCCAAACTCTGAATGGCCTCGCACAGCTCACGCATCAACGCGATGCACAGCGCATTCCGCCGCTCCGGTCGATTCAAAGTGACGACCGAAACGCCCGATTCCAACGGTTCGACAAGAACAAGTGGCATGGTCATGGTTGGTCTCCGGGCCAAGGCATCTCCAACAGCGCTTGACCGAGTGCCTTGCCTTGAGCATCGACTCGCAACGGTCGAGACAAGATACCCTTCACTACAAAGTTCAGAGCGTGCAGGTTCGGCAACTCGTAGCGGATCACTTCACAAGCTCCCATCGGGGCGAAGAATTCGCCGACACGTTCGGCAGTCAGTTGAGCAACGAGCGTGTCGTAGTTCTCCGGCGTGCGAGCCACGACTCCGATGTTTGAACCGGTCCCTTTGTCGCCGCTGCGCGCGTACGCGAGATCGCCAACTCGTTGCGGTCGCTGTGGCGTGGGGTGGGACCAGC
>CAZILR010000868.1:0-2769 GCA_964539995.1 uncultured Planctomyces sp. | reverse complement strand
AGAGGGAGAAAGGAGGCGCGGTTGCGAATCAAATCCCACACCTGCGCATCCTCCAAGCCGACCGCCAGAACGGTTTCCTCTCCATCGAAGCCGAGGGCGATCAACGTCTCACGATCACCGCTCAGGACGGCAACAAAGCCAATCTCCCCGAAGTCGATCCGATCGACCTCCCTGCTCCGCTGGCCTACGCGCCGAGCCAACGCATCGTTGCCGCGTACCGCTACTTCGCCGGCGCTCCGAACATCACCCTCGCCGACGAACGCTTCGACCGCCTGCCGGTTCCGACCGCGATCTGCCGAGTCGCCTCGATTCACAGCGTGCTCAGCCCCGCCGGCGAGTTCCAGCATCAAGCGACGTTCGCGTTCACGGCCGTCGGAGTGCAAAGCTTGCGGGTGCAGTTCGGAGTGGGCAGTGGAGAGTGGGGAGTGAAGAAGGACAATTCATCTCCGGCACTTCCCACTCCCCACTCCCCACTCTCTACTGACCTCTGGGCCGCTCTCGTTGATGGCTTGCCGGTCGAAGTTCGCCGAGCCGATGGCGCGTTCCTCATCCCGCTGCGAGCGAGCGACGATCCGGCGGCCGAGCGGTCGTTGCAGTTGTTCTATCGGACGAACGTGCCGGCGCTGCGCGGCACGGGCGAGTTGCGTCAGCCGCCGCCGGAGTTGACGGTGCTCAACGGAGCCGGCGTGTCGCAGCCGATGCAGGTGCTCGACCAACAATGGGAGCTCCGTTACCCGCCCGATCTGCTGCTGACCGACAGCCAAGGAGTTTTTGTTCCCGACCCCGCCACCCCGCTCGACCGTAGCGATTGGCTGAGCAACCTGCCGAAGTCGCTGTCGCTGCCGAGTTGGTCGAACATCAGCCGCATGGTGGCTGCCGTGTCGGGTGTGCTCGTGGTGATCGGCCTGATTTGGCTCGCATACCGCCGAAGCAAAAAGGCATTCGCGGTACTCGTCCTCCTTGTGCTCTTTGCCGCGATGCTCTTGCCGGCAACACAGAACGCACGCGAAGCCGCTCGACGGACGCAGTTGAAAAACGACTTGAAACAATTTGGATTGGCAACCAGCGACTTGAGTGCTGGGACAAATGTTTGGTTCGATGCCGATGAAGCAAAAGGCGTCACCGGTGGCGTTCCGGCCGGAGTGACGAGCGCTCCGATGGCGGCCCCACAAGCGACCCCGCCGATGGCCGCTGAGCCGAACGCTCCTCAATCAGAGGACGCTCCGGTGGCTGCGGCGCGAGCGCAACTCAACGCAAGAATTGTCGAGGAAGCGGAGCGACGAAAAGCGGACGACAAGTTTGCAAAAAAAGGGTTCGCTTCAAGAGTCACGGACCCTCACGGATTTCGCGATGGGGCACCCGACTCAAAGAGTGGTGATTTGGTGCCGTCGGCAGGCGACAAGACAAAGTTCCTTCCGATCGTCGGTTCGTTTGCGGTTGATTATCGCGAAGTCCCATTCGATACACCCGGAGCCTTAACAGCGGAAGAACTCAAGCGGAGTGGAACCTCGGAGCAAGCCTTGCAGCAGTACCGCGAGAATACGAAGAAGCGGGATGGCAGGCCGTTGCATTCGCAAATCGCCAAAATGCCGCAGCCCAATGACAAGAGCGGTGTAGCGTTGGACGACGTTCTCAGCTTAGAGATCAGACAGTCGCAAGAGATCGCGGGGCGCGGCGAGCGTGGAGGACTCTTGTCGCTGACGATGGCGTTGGAATCGCAGGACGGAGCGGCCTCCAAAAAGTTTCGGTATCTCGGTACGGAGACGGCCGCGAGTGGGATTGGACTGGACCTAGTTTACGAGAATCGCGCGGCGGGCTGGACTGGGCGAGGCGTGTGGATCGCGGCGTTGGCGTTTCTGGCGTGGCTGCTCCCTCCGAATCGGCGGACGCTCAAAGCCAGTTGGGCCGCGCTGGGGCTGACGTTGCCGTTGGCTTTGGCCGCGATCGCGCCGCTGGCGTGGCAGAACACGCTCGACGGAATCTTCTTCGGCACCGTCGCGGCCGTTGCGTTGTGGATGATCCGCGCAGCGGGCGAATCACTCGCCAGCGCGTGGCCGCGCATGAAAACGAAATCGTTCTGGATGCGATCGCTGACTCGACGCACGGCCTCTTTGTGTCTCTTCGCGTTCTTGGCGACCAACTCCGCGTTCGCTCAAGCGCCGCAAGTTCAAAGGCCGGCGGTCGCGCCGCCGGTGAATCCGAATCCCGACATCCCCGCGCGGCCGACGATTGTCTTTCCGTTTGACGACTCGAAAGACCCGCTCGCGGCCGAGCGGGTGTATCTGCCGCACGCGAAGTTCGTCGAACTCTGGAACGCGGCGCATCCCGAATCGCGAGTCGCTCCCCCTGCCCCGCAAGACGGACTCGTGGCCGAGGCGTTGGTCGTGGTCGCTCCGAACAAGAAAGTGGACGGAACCGACGCGATGGCGAAGGTCACGGCACGCATCACGTTGTTCAGTTTTCGCAAACAACAAATCGTGTTGCCGATCCCGTTGCGGTTGGCGTCGCTCAGTGAAGCGAAATTGGATGATGCTCCGGCGGCGTTGGTCGTGCGTGACGAAGGCGGGGGAGACCTGCGGTCAGACCAAGCGGCGGGGTCGGGAGACCCGCGCCGAGCGCGGTTGCATGTCGTGATCGAGAAGCCGGGACTGCATGTGCTCGACCTGACGGCCGAGGTGCCCGTGAATCAGCAAGGCCCGGCCGGGCAATTGGTGATCGGCGTCGATCCGTTGCCGAGTGGCAAGCTGCTGTTCGTGCCGCCGGCGGAGG
>CAZILR010000867.1:0-2772 GCA_964539995.1 uncultured Planctomyces sp. | reverse complement strand
GAGATCAATGAACTGTTCCAACTGCCAGCCAGCATTCTGGCTCAGTTGGACGGGTGATGAGCGGACAACTTGTGTGAGTGATTGGTGATTGTACGGCGGCGTGTCGTGGGCAAGATGGCCCGTCGCCGGAGTGTTCATCGACTTCTCGAACTTAGGGCCAAGGAGGGCCGACATGAACCTTTCATTGTGGTGGAAAAAACAGTGGCAACGAAAACTAGCGGCGGCGAGTCGCCGCAAACAACACGTTCGATCAGCGGGCGTGGAAACGGTGGAGTGTCGGCAGATGCTGTCGGCCTCGGCTTTGTTTCTGCCAGCGACGGGCGAACTGAGCATCGAGTTGGATTCGACCGACAGCGTGCGAATCACCTCGGTCGGCGGAACACTGAGCGTGACCGCATCGACCAACGGCGGAGCCTTTCTGCCGGTGAACAGCGTCGGCTCAGTACCGTCGGCGAACGTCATCTCGATCAACGTGCTCGGTGGTGACGATGGCAATCTCATCGACTTGAGCGGTGTCACCGCGGCGACGTTCACGTCGCTGACGTCGATCATCGCTGACGGAGCCAACGGACACGACACGATCATCGGCAGCTCGGACCTGGCCGACAGCCTGATCGGCGGCAACGGCAACGACACGATCAACGGCCAAGGTGGCAACGACACGATCGCCGGCGGCGATGGTGCGGACTCGATCCTCGCGGGAACCGGCGACGACAGCATCTCGTCGGGTGACGGCAACGACGTCGTGAACGGCGAGGACGGCAACGACGTGATCAGCGCCGGCAACGGTCAAGACACGGTCAGCGGCGGCAACGGCAACGACAACGTGAGCGGCTTCAATGGCCAGGACTCGCTGCTGGGTGATGCCGGCGACGACACCATCAACGGCGACGGCGGCACCGACACGGTGGATGGCGGAACTGGCAACGACTCGATCCTCGGTGGCGAGTTCGATGACAGCCTGCTAGGTGGCGACGGCAACGACACCGTGCTCGGCCAAGGCGGACAAGACAACATCAACGGGGGACTCGGCAACGACAGCCTGGATGGTGGTGCCGGCAACGACAGCATCAGCGGCAACGACGGAGACGACGTCCTCAACGGCGGCCTGGGGAATGACAGCGCTCAAGGTAACAGCGGTGCCGACACCATTTTCGGCGGAGCTGGCAACGATGCGTTGAACGGCAACGACGGCGACGATTCGTTGCTCGGACAGGGAGGCAATGACACTCTCTTCGGCGGCGCGGGCTCCGATGTTTCACGCGGCGGAGACGGCAACGACCTGGAAGTGGGTGGACAACCGGCATTGGCGATCAATGACTTGTCGCTCGCCGAAGGAAACAATGGGACGACTCTGGTGCAACTGACGGTGACGATGTCGGGCACCAGCTTGACTCCCGTCACCATGAACTTTGCCACGGTCGATGGTTCGGCGACAGCCGGGCAGGACTACACGGCGGCCAGTGGCACGATCACGATCGCTCCTGGGACAACGTCTCAGACAGTGACAATCGCCGTGCTGGGTGACACCACCCTCGAAAGCGACGAAACCTTTTTCGTGACGCTGACCAATTCCGTCGGCGCGGATTTGCAGGACAGTGTGGGCCAGATCTCGATCATCAATGATGACACGGTGAGCGTGACACAGACTCTGTATGCCGTCGATGGATTGTCGAGCCAGTTGTTTACGATCGATCCGTTGACGGCGGTCTCGACGTTGATCGGCCCTCTTGGGGCGACGCTGCAAGGCTTGACCTCGTCCCCGTCGGGAACGCTCTACGGGGAAACTCAATCGACGCTCTTCACGGTGAATACCACGACGGGAGCAACGACAGCGGTTCTCAATTTCGGAGCGTCCTCAATTGACGAAGGGGACATCGCCTACGAGGCGGCCACCAATCTGATCTATGGCATCGACTTCACGGTCAGCCGTCTCGTTCGCATTGATCCGGTCGCCTTGACCGCAACGACGGTGGGAACGCTGAGCGTCAATGGAACGGCAGCGAACACCCAAATTGACTGGGACGGACTGGTTTATCGCGGAACGACCTTGTACGGCTACATGGGACCACGAGGTGGCAACACCGGACTGGCCAACCACCTGTTCACGATCGACACGACGACGGCAGCGGTCACCGACGTCGCCGTGCTTGGCATCACGGCGGGATTCGCGGGTGACATGGCCTACGACGCGACCACCGACACGTTCCTGCTCATGAGCCGTCAAGACTCGAACCTCTACCGCATCAACCCAACAACGGGAGCGGCCACGCTCGTCGGTGACACGCAAATCACGGATGTGTTTGGCTTGGAACTTCTCACGACGGGCCAGACGACCGTGCCGCCTGTGATTCCGCCGTCACCGCCGATTGTGCCGGCGTTGCCAACCGGCAACGACACCATGTTTGGCGATGCCGGAAACGACACGCTGATCGCCTCGTCCGGCAACGATCTGCTGAACGGCGGAGCGGGAGAAGACAGCATGTTGGGAGGCGACGGCAACGACGCACTCTTGGGCGGAGCCGGCAACGATACGCTCGATGGCCAAGCCGGTGACGACACGCTCGACGGTCAGGGAGGTGATGACCTGCTGATCGGTGGCGATGGCAACGACACGGTCATCCTGGGCAACGGTGCGGGAGGAGACGACACCGTTCAAGGTGGCAACGGCTTCAACCAGATCGTCGTCAATGGCACCAACAACGCCGACACGATTGTCGTCGGACAGGCCAGCGGACTGGTCAAGGTCACTCGCGGAAGCGCGACGATCAC
>CAZILR010000866.1:0-2787 GCA_964539995.1 uncultured Planctomyces sp. | reverse complement strand
AAGCCCGCGAAGGTCAAGTGCTGCAAGGCTCCGAAGGTCAAGTGCTGTAAGGCTGAGAAGCCGACCTGCTGCGCCCAAGCCGCTCCGGCTCCGTGCGCGACGGCCTGTGCTCCGGCCCCGTGCCAGGTTCAGACAGTGAGCTGCTGCAAGCCAGCCGCGACCTGCTGTGCCGCCAAGACCTCTTGCTGCTCGGCTCCGACGAGCTGCTGTGGTAGCGCCGCTCCGGCCGCTCACGGCACTCCGGCCCCGGCTGTGAAGGAAGTTCCTCCGCCGCCGAAGGAAGAAGCCGCTCCGGCTCCGAAGGCTTAATTGCCTGTTCGACAACTCGACCTGCTAATCTAAAAATCGAGTTGACCCCTTGCGGGTCAACTCGATTTTTTTGCGCTTTGGATTGATCGGGGCATGATGTCGTCAAGCTCCGTGACTGGCTTGACGCTCCTCGGAGCCACTCGCACAATCGCCACTCGCTGTTGGCGAAAATTGTTCAGGGACCGAGTCGCGCAGTTTCACGAGTTACCTCATCACGCATGCCGAGCCCCGTATGCCGCGAAACCTTCCGTCGAACGCTGCCCCAGGACTTGATCGTCGCACGTTTCTGGCGAGCTTGGCCGGTGCGTCGCTCTTTGTGGTCGGGTGCGGTGTGGACACTTACGATTATCGGCTCAAGCAGACGAAGGATTATTTCGAGTACCTCGAAAAGGTGAACTTGGCTCTCGGATCGAAGGTTGTCCCGTTTGAGGGAGTTGAGATTCGCGTTCCCAAGCCGTTCGAGCAAATTCTTCCGCCGCCACCGCCCAAAGAGGGAGAAGCGGAAACTCCGGTTGATCCGAGCGATGACCCAACTCGATTGGGCTACCATCCCAATGTGCGTCTCGACGGTGTTCTGGCTTCGTGGCGTGCGAAAGTCGATTTAGAACCTTCGGGAGAGGGGATGGCCTATTTGCACTTGCTCAGCAATCTGCCGCGCTGGGTCGAGAAGCAATCCAATAACGACATCGAGCCGCTGCACTACCGCACCGACATGACCAACGTGCTCGCCAACGCCTACAACGTCCAAACCGAGACGACGGACGCTCCTTGGCCTTGGGAGCAACTCCGCAGTTTTTCTCCGTATGTCGGCAAGAAGAAGGTCGAGTCGATTCCCATTCCGCCGGAGGATCAGCCGATCAACGCCATCTTCTATTGGATGGAAGTCAAAGACGTGCATGTCGGTCTGGTGCTGATCTTTCCTCGCGCGATGGACGCTCGCTTGAAGCTGGAAGATCGTTTGAAGCACACGCTGGAAACGCTCAAAGTTCCGGCTCAGCCGCCACAGAAGAAGGCCAACAAGCCGACCGTGGGCGGATTTTGAACGACTTTTATCGCTCGATGCGACACGTTGGCAGCGTTCGCTTCAGTTGTTCCGCTCCCTGTGGAGTGACGTCGGTTTTGGTCAGGTAGACCTCGCGTAATTTCCGCAAACAGGACAGCGACGCGAGGCCACTGTTGCTGACTCGGCATCCGATCAGAGAGATGTGCCGCAGTTCTGATTGCGAGACGACCTCCTTCAACCCGGCATCGCTGACGCGCGTGAAGCTCAGGTCGAGCAATCGCAGTTGAGATCGCGTCGAGGCCAGCCAGTGGAGTCCGCGATCCGTGATTTCTGATCCCGAAACGTCCAGGCCGATGAGCGTCACTTTGGTCAGCAGCAATTTCAGCCCCTCGTCGCAAAGCGGCAAGTGACGCAGTTCGAGCGCCAATTCCCGCAACGGCACCAGAGCGGCGAGAATGTCCGGGGCGATCGCACCGGCTCGGCTCAAGTGTTCCGCTTTCAGCCGGACGAGCAAGCCCTTGGTGTCTGACTCGACGACGGCGAATCGCTTGACGACCGCGCCGCGTCGCACCAGTTCACGAATCGCGGCGGCGGATTGCGGATCGTCGTCGAGTCCACGAACAACGTCATCGCCCGCGCATTCGCGAGACACCGTCACACTCAGAACGAGCGCGAGAAACATCCGCCAGGATCGCATCAGGGCACCTCGCCAAAAGCCGCTTACTCCAGCCGAAACTTGTGGCGAGCATAATGGATCGCGTCGATGAGCGTGTCTACTTCGGACTCGGTGTTGTAGAACGCGAAGCTCGCGCGAGCCGTGGCCGGGACGTCGAGCCAGTCGTGCAGCGGCATCGTGCAGTGATGGCCAGCTCGGATCGCGACTCCCTTTTGATCCAGCAGATCGGCCAAGTCGTGCGGATGCACCTTCTCAACGGTGAAGCTGACGATCGAGCCACGATGTTCGACAGACGGGCCGTAAACGGTGACCCCCGAAGTTTGCGGCAACAGTCGCATGGCTCTTTCAAGGAGCTTCGTTTCCTGAGCGTGAATCGCATCGAATCCCAGCGACTGCACATAGTCGATCGCCGCACCCAATCCGATCGCTTCGGCAATCGGGATTGTTCCCGCCTCGAACTTCGATGGCAGTTCCGCCCACGTCGAAGATTCGAGATGCACCTCGCTGATCATGTTGCCGCCGCAAAGAAACGGGTCCATCGCTTCGAGCAACTCGCGGCGACCGTACAGCACGCCAATGCCGGTCGGGCCGAACAGCTTGTGCCCGGAGAATGCCAGGAAGTCGATCTGAGGATCGCGGACGTCGGTTGGCAGATGCGGCACACTTTGCGCGCCGTCCACCAAGATCACTGCGCCGACTTGCTTCGCTCGCGCGGCGAGTTCGCGATTTGGATTGATCGTGACGATAACGTTCGACATTCCGGTGACATCAATCAGCTTGGTTCGAGACGTGAGGAGAC
>CAZILR010000865.1:0-2806 GCA_964539995.1 uncultured Planctomyces sp. | reverse complement strand
ATACAGCACCCCCGCGTGGATTGTGAAGTAGTCGACGCCCTGAGCGGCCTGATGCCGCAGTGAGTCGAGGATGATCTCCTCGTTCAAATCGAACAGCTTCCGCCCGATGATCATCGAGTAGATCGGCACCGTCCCGATCGGCACGTTGCTGTTGCGAACGATCGCCTCGCGGCACTCGTTGATGTTGCCTCCGGTCGAGAGGTCCATAACCGTGTCGGCCCCCCACTTCTCGGCCCATTGTAGCTTCACAACTTCTTCGTCCGTTCCCGACGAGACCGGCGAGGCTCCCATGTTGGCATTGACCTTCGTCTTGCCCGCTCGGCCGATACACATCGGGTCAAGCTTGTAACCCAAATGGACTCGGTTGGCCGGGATGATCATGCGGCCGGCGGCCACTTCGTCGCGGACTTGCTCAGCAGTGAGATGCGGTTCACGTTCAGCGACTCGTTTCATTTCTGGCGTGACGATGCCGCGCCGCGCCGATTCCAACTGCGTGATCGGTTTGAATCCCGTCGGAGCTTCCCACGCCTCAGCCCGTTCGTAGTCGTTTTCAAATCCCGCCTTCAGCGTCCAATCGAGCGGCATGAAATCCCAAGCCGTCTTCTCCGACGGAGCCGGCATCCCCGGCGTATCCGGCGAGGCGAATGTCCATCGTCCGGCGCGTCCCGTGGCGATCTTCGGCAACAGCGAAAAACTCCCCGGCGAAGTTCCTTGAGCCTGCGAAGACGGGTTCTTCCCTAGAGGCGGCAGCGAATAGGTTCGATCGGTGACGATGTGATTGGACGTGATCATGGCAAAGCATCCTTGGCCGGAATTGAAATGGTGCGATCAATACGGCACCCATCGTAGTCGCGTGCGAAAACGCGCGGAAGCTACGGGCGGTCTAGGATCAGATCTCAACTGGCAACTCTCTGAACCGCAAGTCCCTTGTGAAACTTGGCTCTGGGAACAACTCTGAACCCCAAAACTCACCGATTCCGTCCGTTGCAAATCCTGGCGGAGACGTTAAAAACTCGCCCCTTTCAAACTTGTATTGCCGGACCTCGTTTCTGCTGAAGAGCATGGGAGTTTCGACTTGGCTCAGAACCTTTACGAAGGCATGTTTCTCTTGGATAGCGGCAAGTATGCCGCCAGCCCGGACAACACGACCAATCATGTGCTGGAAATCCTGCAAAAGTCGGGTGCGTCGATCGTTGCTCATCGTCCGTGGGCCGATGGCAAGCTGGCTTATCCCGTGAAAAACCACAAGAAGGGTCTGCACCTGCTGACCTACTTCACGATGCCCGCGAGCGGCCTCACCGAAGTGACTCGGCAAGTGCATCTCAGCGAAAGCATCTTGCGGCATATGGTGTTGAAGCACCCGAAGGTGCTCTTCGACGCGATGGTCAATGCGCTCAGCGGCAAGGAAGGGACGTTCCGGCACGTCGAGAATGTGGACGAAGCTCCGCGTCCGGCTCGCCGTGGACGCGACGAAGAGATCCCGGCCGAAGGGATCGACGCCTTGGAAGAGGTCGAGTAGTCGCGGTGATCGCCAGCTCGTCCTGCGAGTCTGGTCAAGCCGTTCAAAACGGCATGTGGAAGGGTAATCATGGCCAGTTTCAACAAGGTTATTCTGGTCGGAAATTTGACTCGTGATCCGCAGGTGAAATACACCCCCAGCGGAATGGCCGTGGCCGACGTGGGCTTGGCCGTCAATCACAGTTGGTTTGACAAACAGACCAACACACGAAAAGAAGAAGCGACGTTCGTAGATGTCACACTCTGGGGACGGACTGCGGAAATCGCCGGCGAGTATTTGGCCAAAGGCCGACAAGTTTTGATCGAGGGTCGTCTGAAACTCGATCAATGGGACGACAAACAAACGGGTCAGAAACGTAGCAAGCTGACCGTTGTGGGCGAGAACATGACGATGCTCGGCAGCCGTCAGGAAGGTGGCGGCGGCGGACGTGGCCCAAATGGTCCGTCGGCTCAGACCGGTGACGGAGATTCGGGCAGAAATTACGACAATCAAGAAATGAGTGAGCCATCCGGAGGCTTCGAGCATTCCGCTCCTTCTGCCGGTGGTGACGTGCCGTTCTAGTGGCGGATTTCGATTTCTAGTTCGCAAAAAGATTTCAGAGAGTTCGAGAAGAATGCCAAACAAACGACATCAACATGCGGAAGTGAGCACTGGTCATCGTGCGGTGATCGAACTGCTGCTCACGGAAGAAGTTTCTTCGCTGGGCAAGCAAGGTGAGATTGTCCGAGTTCGACCCGGCTACGCCCGCAATTACCTGCTGCCGTACGGACTCGCGACGGTCGCCACCGACGCAAACAAGCGTCGCGTCGAGAAACACCGCGTCGCCCAAGCGGCGGTTCGGGCCGACAAACTCAAGACGTTGCAAGAGTTGGCGAACACCGTCAGCAAATACAGCGTGACTCTTGAAGCCAACGCCACTCCTGAGGGGCACTTGTACGGCTCGATCGTGGCCAGCGACATCAGCAAGGCGCTCAAGTCCGCCAGCTATGCGGTCGAACCGGACAACATTCGGCTCGAAGGACCGCTCAAGGAACTGGGGATGTACACGGTCAAGCTGCACTTCGCTCCCGAAGTCGAGACCGAAGTCAAAGTGTGGGTCGTTCCGACCGCCGCTGCCGCCTCGGCCGCGAAGGCTTGATGACGATCTGAAGTCTGAGATGTCTATTTGAGAAGCAAACACAGCGGGGGGCCAAGGCCCTCCGCTGTTGTCTTTGTCGCCCCGGATATTCGCCGGAGAGGAGGACTGCGATGGCTGCCTCGAATGATGCTCGTGGCTTTCAGGGCAAG
>CAZILR010000864.1:0-2808 GCA_964539995.1 uncultured Planctomyces sp. | reverse complement strand
GCCGCAATACCGTCGCCGGGAATCGCGTCATGCGTGTCCGCAAGACTGTTGACGACGAAGGCCGAAAGCATCCGCCGCGGCTCGAAGGTCTCGACGGAGAAACGTGCGGACGCTCGGCGACGACGCGCCGGGCGAAACGTCTTCCAGGTCGTAGCAACACGCTCGATCCACGCGCGAACCGGCATCATGAATTCCTTGGCGGATGCCGTCGAAAGGCCGCACGCTTTTGAAAACTCAGCCCGCTGACCTTACAAGGCATCACCTCGTTGGATCGGCAGCGGCGCGGGAACAGTCCCAAGCAAAGATTGCCGGTCACGCAGTTTGGTCGAACTTTGCGGGCAGCGGATCTTCATGCGAGCACTCGTCACTGGCGGCGGCGGATTTCTCGGACGGTACATCGTCGAGCAACTCGTCGCGCGCGGCGACTCGGTCCGAGTCTTCAGCCGGCAGCGATATCCCGAACTCGACGCACTCGACGTCGAATCCCACATGGGTGACTTGCAAGACTCATCGGCGGTCTCGGCCGCGTGTGAGGGAGTGGACGTTGTTTTTCATGCGGCAGCGCTGCCGGGAATTTGGGGACCGTGGAAGTTGTTCCACGGCGTCAACACGCTTGGCACTCAGCACGTCATTGACGCCTGTCGGAAACGCGGCGTCGGACGGCTGGTCTTCACGAGTTCGCCGAGCGTGGTTTACGACGGTCACGATCATCTCGGAGCGGACGAATCGCTGCCGTATGCCACGAAGTTTCTCTGCCATTATCCGCACAGCAAAGCACTCGCCGAGCAAGCAGTGCTTGCGGCCAACGGCCAGCATGGGCTTGCGACCTGTGCTCTGCGTCCGCATTTGATTTGGGGGCCGCGCGACACGCAGCTCATCCCGCGATTGGTTGAGCGGGCCAAACGTGGCCAACTGCGGCGTGTCGGCGACGGCCAGAACTTGATCTCGATGGTCTACGTCGAAAACGCTGCGAGAGCGCACCTGCTCGCCGCCGATGCACTCGGCCTCAAGTCGCCGGTCGCCGGCCAGGCGTACTTCATCAACGAACCAGAGCCAGTCAACTTGTGGGGCTGGATCAACACGCTGCTCGATCGTGCCGGATTGCCGCCGATCAAGAGGTCGATCTCGGCCGGATCGGCCTCAACGATCGGTGCGGTGTTGGAAGGAGTTCACAAACTGTTCGGCATCTCTTCCGAACCGCGCATGACACGATTCCTTGCCTCGCAGTTGAGCCGCTCGCACTGGTATCGCGTGGACAAAGCCCGCCGCGATTTCAGATTTGAGTCGGCGGTCTCCGTTGAAGAAGGACTGCGGCGACTCGAACCGGAACTACATTGACGCCGTACCGAGACCGTCAGGAAGCGGCCTGATTCGTTGGCGCTGGCCGCTTCCTGACGGTCGCGGTACGGTTTGGAACGAATCGTCCGTCGCACTGCTCGATTTCACGGAGACCGCCACCATGTCCGCCACCAAATCCGAGATGCTGCAAACGGACTTCGCGCACCTGATTCACCCGCTGCACAATCGCAAGCTGCACGAGGCCGCCGCGCATGTTTGGGTGCGTGGCGAAGGGGCGATCCTGGTCGATGCCGATGGCAAAGAATACATCGACGGGCTATCGGGGCTGTGGAATGTCGTGGCTGGTCACGGCCGAAAGGAACTTGCCGAAGTCGCAGCTCAGCAGATGGAGACGCTTGCCTATTGCTCCGGCTACGCGGGCAGCTCCAATCCGATGGCCATTCGATTGGCCGAGCGACTGGCGGGACTCGCGCCGCCGTCGATTCGGCGGTTCTTCTTCACATCGGGCGGTGGCGAGTCGAGCGATACTTGCTTCAAGACCGCTCGTTATTACTGGCGCATGCTCGGCCGGCCGGAGAAGACAAAAGTCATCGCACGACAGTTTGGCTATCACGGCAACACGCTCGGAGCGACGGCGGCGACAGGTCTCACGAATTATTGGCCGATGTTCGAGCCGCGCGTTCCAGGCTTCGTCCATATTCCGTCGCCGTATTCATACCGCTACGTTGCCCCGGCAGGAATGAGTCCCGGCATCGCCGCGGCGAATGAACTCGAACAGGCAATCCTTCGCGAAGGAGCGGAAACCGTCGCGATGTTCATCGCCGAACCGATTCAAGGTGCCGGTGGAGTGATCGTCCCGCCAGACGACTACTTCCCGCGCATCCGCGAAATCTGCGACAAGTACGACGTGTTGCTGGCCTCCGACGAAGTCATCACCGGCTTCGGCCGCACGGGAAAGATGTGGGGGCTGAATCACTGGGACGTGCAGCCGGACCTGATTCAATTCGCGAAGGCCATCACCTCCGGCTACTTCCCGCTCGGAGGAGTCGGCATGAGCGAACGGATTGCCAACGTGCTCGACACCGGCGAGATGACCTGGATGCACGCCTACACCTACAGCGCTCATCCTGTTGGCTGTGCGGTTGCGCTCCGCACGCTCGACATCATCGAGCAAGAAGATTTCCCTTCTCAGGCTGCTGAAAAAGGTGCGTATCTGCTGAAGCAACTACAAGCTGCGCTGGCATCGCATCCGCACGTCGGCGAAGTTCGTGGTAAAGGGCTGATGTGTGGCATCGAACTCGTGCAGGACAAGTCCACGAAGACCGATTACCCACTGACGGACGGCATCGGACACAAAATTCACTTGGCGGCGCAGCGTCGTGGCTTGTTTTCACGACTGCGAGGCGACGTGTTTTGCCTCGCTCCGCCGGTCATCACACCGACCAACATTCTCGATCGCATCGTCGAGATCATGGCCGAGTCCGTGCGCGAGGTGCTCGGCAGTTGACG
>CAZILR010000863.1:0-2812 GCA_964539995.1 uncultured Planctomyces sp. | reverse complement strand
GGCAGGTACATTCCGACCGTGCGGTTGTTCTGCCACAAATACGACGACGCCACTTTTTGCACGTCGGCCTTCGTGACTTGCTCCAAGCGATCGCGATAGAGGAAGTACAACCGCCAGTCTCCCTGAGAGGCCCATTCGGACAACTGAACTGTGAGTCCCGCGCTGTCGGCGGCTTGCAGTTCGCGCTGTTTGAGCAGGCTTTGTTTCGCTCGCGCGACGTCGTCGTCAGCGACTCCGTCGAGCGCGACTTTGTCGATCGCATCCAGCATCGCTTCGAGCACGACTTGAGGGTCGTTCCCTTTCGCGACCTCGGCCATCAACAGCAGGACTCCAGGATCGTGCAGCGCGAACGCGCCGCCGGTCACGTTCGCAGCTTTCTTGGTCTCGACCAGGGCCTTGTAGAGTTTGCCGGATGGAGCTTGCGTGAGAACGGACTCCAGGACATCAACCGCTGCGAACTCTGGGTGCGGTCCCGACGGGATGTGATAGACGCCGCCGACCACCGCGACGTCACCGACTCGTCGTAGCGTCACGATTCGGTCGCCGTCTTGAGCCGGCTCTTCGGTGTAGGTGTTTTCGAGTTTGCGCTCCGGTTTGGGCATCGGACCGAAGTATTTGCTGGCGAGCTTGAGTGCAGCCGCCGGTTCAAACTTCCCGGCGACGACGAGCATCGCGTTATCGGGCTGATAAAACTTGTGGTAGAAACGCTTCAGATTGGCGACCGGAACACGTTCGATGTCGGCTCGGTTGCCGATGGTCGATTTCCCGTAGTTGTGCCACTCGAACGCGGCGGACAGCATTCGCTGCATCAGCACGGACTGGGCGCGGTTCTCGCCGCTCTCGAATTCGTTGCGGACGACCGTCATCTCGGAGGCGAGGTCTTCGGCTTTGATGAAGCTGTTGACCATGCGATCGGCTTCGAGCTTGATCGCGAATTCGAGATTGTCGTCGCTGGCCGGCAGCGTCTCAAAGTAGTTCGTGCGGTCGAGCCACGTCGTGCCGTTGTACTCGGCCCCGCGATCCTTCAGTGCCTTCGGAATGTCTGCGAATGTCGGCGTCCCTTTGAAGACCATGTGCTCCAGCAGGTGAGCCATGCCAGCTTCGCCGTAACCTTCGTGTCGGGAGCCGACGAAGATCGTCAGATTCACAGTGACAGTCGGCTTCGACTCATCGGGGAAGAGCAGCACCTTGAGGCCGTTGTCGAGCTGATACTCGGTGATCCCTTCAATCGAGGTGACCTGTTTCGGTTCAGCGGCGAATCCTGGAAGCATCGCCGAGAACGCGAACACTCCCCAAACAACCAACGCACCAATTCTCAATTTGCAATTCCCAATCGCCATGACACACGTCCTCCCGTGAAGTGCCTCACTGATCCAAATCGGCGGAACAGAGTCGCGCACGAATGAGGCGAACTCTAGCAACGCGAACGCGGGGCGAGAACGTCCGCTACAAGCCGACCGAACGCAGAATGTTGATCAGCTTTTGCGGTCGATCACCCATCCGGCCGCTGACGTCGAGCCAGCCGACTCGCGTCTTCAACGGGGCGGCCCAAGGGGGAAGCGGTCCGGAATCGAGCCGAATGAGCAGACCATGATCGTCGTTGTGGACCTCGTCCGGTTGCCGGATTGCTCGCAGTTCAGAATCCGGAAACTGCGCATGCAAGGATCGCAAGATGGGATCGATCAAGCCGGAGAGATCCAAGACTTCCATGCGAAATGGCCGGGCCAACAACCGAGTCCGCAGTTCGGCGATCGTCTGTCGTTTCTCCGGATGCACGAATTCCGGGACCAGTTCAAACAGCGGGTCGAGCACGAACCGCCGATACCAACAACCGGAATGCGGCACATGCAACACAGGCGGATCGTTGATCACGTCGTTGCCAAAGAACAGCAAATCCAGGTCGAGTGTGCGTGGCCCCCACTCGATGTCGCGCTCGCGACCAAATTCATTTTCGACGGCCAAGAGGCGGCTCAACAGCTCTTGCGCGGAAAGCGTTGTCTCCAATTGAGCGGCCGCGTTGGTGAACTCAGAACCAGCGGCCGATCCCACTGGAGCGGTTTGGTAGAGCGAGCTCCATCGTTCCACACGCACTCCCGGCGACCGCGACAGCGATTGCAAAGCCCCGACAATTGTCTGCGGCACGTTTCCCAAGTTGCCGCCCAAGCCAACCAAGCAGGTCGTCATCGTTCATCCCGTCGTGCGGTGAAACAGTTCGTCGGAGAGCTCGGAACTGTGAATGCTGTGGCTGGCAAACCGCCCCCGTGAACGCCAGAATGCCGCCCTTCTAAACACGGGTTTGTCCCAGAATGTTCGTTGGCTCTCGCGCGAGATTCCCCAAGTATGGCCAAAGAAGAGGCGATCGAAGTTGAAGGCGTTGTGGTGGAGGCTTTGGCCAACACCCAGTTCCGCGTCAAGCTGGAGAACGGCCATCTCGTGATGGCTCACGTCGCTGGCAAGATGCGGAAGCACTTTATCCGCATCGTGCCGGGGGACAAGGTGAAGGTCGAAGTCTCGCCGTATGACCTCAACCGCGGCCGCATCATCTTCCGCGAACGCTAAGCCGCCTGTTTGACGACGACCCATGCCGAACGATTCCACCGCCGAAGTGCTGCTGTTCACCGATGGCGCTTGCAGCGGCAACCCTGGTCCAGGAGGCTGGGCCTGCATTCTTCGGCATCCAACGACCGGCAAAGAGAAAGAACTCTCCGGCGGGGCTGCCAAGACGACCAACAACCAAATGGAGTTGATGGGAGTCATTTCGGGTTTGGAATCGCTGACCCGCTGCAGCGCCGGCGCAAAATCGTTGCTGGAC
>CAZILR010000862.1:0-2818 GCA_964539995.1 uncultured Planctomyces sp. | reverse complement strand
CCGATTGAGCAGGAGGTCAACGGCGTCGAGAACATGCTTTACATGTCGTCGCAATCGACGAACGACGGCGGGTACAAGCTGACGGTGACGTTCAAGCTCGGCACGAATTTGGACATGGCTCAGGTGCTGGTGCAGAACCGTGTGTCGTTGGCGTTGCCCAAGCTGCCCGACGTCGTGAAGACGACCGGCGTCAGCACGAAGAAGAAATCGCCGAGCATCCTGCTGGTCGTCAACTTGTTCTCCGAGATCGACAAGGCGACGAACAAGCCGATCTACGATCAGCTTTACCTGAGCAACTACGCCACGATTTATGTGCGCGACGAACTGCTGCGCATCAGCGGCGTCGGCGACGTGAATTATCTCGGCCAGCAGGACTACAGCATGAGAGCCTGGCTGGACCCGGAGAAACTGGCCGCTCGAAACATGACCGCCACGGATGTCATCAACGCGCTCAAAGAGCAAAACGTGCAGGTCGCGGCCGGCCGGCTAGGGCAACCACCAGTGCCGAATGGTCTCGACTTTCAATACATCCTCTCGACGCTTGGCCGATTGACCGAGCCGGAAGCGTTCGAGCAGATCATCATCAAGACGGGCGAGTCGGGGCAGATCACGCGGCTTCGCGATGTCGCGCGGCTGGAACTGGGTGCGAAGAATCAGGACATGCAATGCACGCTCGACGGTCAGCCGTCGGTGGGGCTGTCGATCTTCCAGTTGCCCGGCTCGAACGCGCTCGAAGTCGCGAACGCAATCCGAGCAAAAATGAAAGAGTTGGAAGAGACGCTTCCCGGATTTCAGTCGGGGGTGAAGTACGCGATCGTCTACGACACGACGCCGTTCATCGAGCAATCGGTCGATGAAGTCTTCCATGCCTTGCGCGACGCGATCATCTTGGTCGCCATCGTTGTGCTGCTGTTTCTGCAAGACTGGAAGTCGATGATCCTGCCGATGATCGACGTGCCGGTGTCACTGATCGGCACACTGGCGGTGATGGCGGCGCTCGGCTTCACGCTCAACAACCTGACGCTGTTCGGGCTGGTGCTCGCAATCGGAATCGTTGTCGATGATGCGATTGTCGTTCTGGAAAACATCGAAGTCTGGCTGGCGAAGGGCTACGACGCGAAGACGGCGACGATCAACGCCATGAACGAAATCACCGGCCCGATCATCGCCATCACGCTGGTGCTCAGTTCGGTGTTTCTGCCGAGCGCGTTCCTGGGCGGCATCAGCGGCCAGTTCTATCGACAGTTCGCGCTGACGATTTCCGCGTCGATGATGATTTCGGCGATCAACGCCATGACAATGACGCCGGCTCGCGCGGTGGGGATTTTCAAAACGCGCGAGCACAAGCCGGGCGAAGCCGGCGGGCATGAGCACGCTCTCGAAGCGTTGCCGTGGTGGGGCTACGTCATGCTGTTCGGCTGGCTCACCGAGCATTACCTCTACCCGCTGATCGGAGGCAAGCTGGAAGGTGCGTCGTCCGCCATGCAGTGGGCAGTCACGTTGGCAACGGCTCTGCCAGGAGCAATCGTCGGCTGGATGTTCGCCAAGAAAATCAACGCGGCGTTGAGCGTCTTCTTCAAGTGGTTCAACCGCGGCTTTGATTGGCTGACGAACCTTTACGGCCGCATCGTGGCGGGTTCGCTGCGAGTCTGCGTGATCGTGCTGCTGATTTATGGCGGACTGCTGGCGGCCACCTATGTCGGCATCACGAAGACGCCGGTCGGGTTCATTCCGAATCAGGACAAGGGCTATCTGGTCGTCAACATTCAGTTGCCCGACTCGGCCTCGTTGGAGCGAACTGCCGAAGTCGTCAGCCGTCTCGAAAAGATCGCGAAGGAGACCGACGGAGTCGCGCACACGATCGGCATTCCAGGGATGTCGTTCGTGCTCAACGCGGTGAACTCGAACTTCGGGTCGATGTTCGTGGTGTTGGACGATTTCGACCATCGGCACGGGCTCGAAACGTACTCGGCGACGATCGGCCAGAAGATTCGTCAGCGTGCCTTTGAGGAAATCCTCGACGCGCAGGTCGCGGTGTTTGGAGCACCTCCCGTCGATGGCTTGGGCAACGCGGGCGGCTTCAAGCTGATGATCGAAGATTTGAGCGGCGGCGATCTCGCCACGCTGCAAGCGGCGGCGGATACGGTGGCTCAAAAAGGGAACGAGCAGCCGGGACTCGTCGGCTTGTTCAACAGCTTCCGCTCGAACACGCCGCAGCTTTACATCGACGTGGACCGCACCAAATGCAAGTCGATGGGCGTGCCGCTCAACGATGTCTTCACGGCATTGTCGGTGTATCTCGGCGGTTACTACGTCAACGACTTCAACCAATTCGGCAAGACGTGGCAGGTGAACCTGCAAGCCGACGCCGGCTTCCGCATCCAGCCAGAAGACGTGCGATCGCTCAAGGTCCGCAACTCGCGCGGCGACATGGTCCCGCTGGGGACGCTCGCCAAGATCGAGGAGGTCGGCGGGCCGGTGATGATCACGCGGTACAACACTCGCACGGCCGCGTCGATCAACGGCGGTTCGCTGCCGGGCGTCAGCACCGGCCAAGTGATCTCGATGATGGAAGACGTGGCCAAGTCCGAACTGACTGGCGACTACAAATTTGAATGGACCGAACTGACGTACCTGCAACTGCTCGAAGGGAGCGCCGCGATCTTCGCGTTCATCGGCGCGATCATTTTGGTGTTCCAGGTCTTGTCGGCTCAGTACGAAAGCTGGTCGATGCCGTTCGCCGTGCTGCTGGTGGTCCCGATGTGTCTGCTCAGCGCGTGCATCGGCCTGTGGCTCTTCAAGCAAGACCTCAACATCT
>CAZILR010000861.1:0-2819 GCA_964539995.1 uncultured Planctomyces sp. | reverse complement strand
ACCAGCGGAAACGCCAGCAGCTTGGCGATCGCTCGCGACGTCAGACTCTTGCCGCAACCTTGCACACCCAGCAGCAACACCCCTTTCGGAGCCGGAATGCCACTCGACCTCGCCTTCTCGCTGAAGGCGAGCGAACGCTTCGCGACCCAATCCTTCAAGCCGTCCAGTCCGCCGATGTCTTTGACTCCCTCGGCCAGCTCCTGAAATTCGAGCATCTCCGAGCCTTGCACCATCACCTTCTTCTCGCCGATGAGCTGCGAGTAAATCTCCTCGTCGATCTCGCTCCGGCCGAGGAACGCGCGCTGGAAAGACTTCCGCGCCTGAGCTGCCGTCAGCCCCAGCATCGTGCGCACGAGCCGCTCTTCCTGTTCCGGCGAGACCACCAGCGGGGCAGGGCGGTGCGCGTTGTCAGCCGCCAAGACCGCCTTCAATTCCGTGTGCAATTCGTCGAGGCCTGGCAGCGGCAGATCAAACTTCAACGCATCCTTGAGCAGTTCGACTGGAATCTCCGTCTCCGGCCCCATGAACAGCAGCGTCTTGTTCTGCTCGATGAGCACCGGCACGAGGTCTCGCAACTGCCGCACGATGTGCGGATCAGCCAGATGCGGATGAAAATCCTTGAGCAAGAACAACTGCTCGCTGGGGAAGTCGGGCACATGCCGCAAGAACTCCGCCGCGTCGATCATTGCCGACGTATTCCCATTGAGCGACGGCTGCGCCCCGCGAGTCACAGTCCAAGTCACCAACCCGCGATCCATCTCCGTCGCCAGCGCCGCCAACTCCGCTTCCCAACGCTCCTCCTCCCACGTCGAGAGAAACATCATCGAGAAGTGCGACAGGATGCGAGACTTGAGCTGTGCGAGTGTGTCAGCAGTGGCCATGCCGTCATCTTATCCCACGCCCAGCGAATCAAAAGTCTTCGGTCAGGTTGAGCCGCACTCGAAGGCTTGAGTGACGACAGCGGGCCAACCACCCGCTTCTGGTTGTTAGTGAGTGCTGCTCTTCTGCACTTGAGAGCGCTTGAGCGGCGGACAAGGCCAACGCATCGAGAACCGACAGGTCGCACGGGTTGTAGGGACCGTGTTGAGACTGGTTCACTGTTTTCGTTTCTGCCACGAGCCGGTTCTTGACCTATGCTTTTCACGGAAACGAGTCCCCTCAACCGCCTCCACTATGCCTCGATCATGAGCGACTTCTGGCATCTCTGCAGCGAGTATGGCCGCTTCTACCAAGAAGGGGTGCTCTCCTTTTGGCGTTCGATGCGACCGGCGACGTACTCGGCCGTCCTCGCGAGCGTGTGGCTGATTGGCTTTCTCCTGCTCAAGAGCGGGGCACGTCGGTAGCCCTGTCGTTCCGCGACAGGAACGCCGAACGGTGGACCGATGTCGTTCTCGCAAGCGATCAACATGAGCTGATCTCGCCATTTTTGTTCGCATGGCTGCCCTGTCGCTCCGCGACAGGGCTACGGTCAGCCGATCTTCTTCACCGCGTCGCGAACCGCCTTGAGGCAGAGTTCGATGTCGGCGATTGGATTCTGCGGGCTTTCTTCGTACTCCAGCGACAGCGAGTACTTGTAGTCGAGCTTCTTGAGTGCCTTGAGCGTTTCCACCAGCCGCAAGTTTCCTTCGCCCAGGATCGTTGGTCGCTTGTCTTGCCCGGCCGGTCCCTTGAAATCTTTGAGATGCACGCCGAAGACGCGCTTGCCAAGCTTCTCGATGACCTCGACCGGGTCTTCATCGCTGCGGACGTAGTGGCCGGTATCGACGCAGGCTCCGATTTTCGGATGCCGGTCTTTCACCCAAGTTTGGACGTCGTTCACGTCGCTGATTTTGTCGTAGCGGTGTTTCGGGCCGTGATTGTGGATGGCGATGGCGATGTCGTATTCGGCCACCAACTTGTCGAGCAGGTCGAACGTCTTCGCGTCCTTCTTGGGGTCGGCACTGATCGACATCACACCCATCGCCTTTGCGAAATCGAATGCCTTGCGAGCGGCTCCTTCGTTGTCGTTAAAGCCCTCGACGCCGAAGGCCAGTAGGGTGAGGCCGTTCTCCTTGAGCATCGCTTTCGCCGCCTCGACCTTTTCAGGAGCGGTATCCATCGCGATGTGCTTGCTGAAGGACTCCCAATACTTGAGGCCCAACTTCTGTGTGTGCTGCATGGCGGTTTTCCCGTCGAAGCCACGCAGCGAGTAGCTCTGGATGCACATCTTGAACCCGCCGTACGGGTCGGGATCGGCAGCGAAGCCGACCACCGGCGACAGCACCGCGACGCCCGCGGCGGCGGCCGTCCATTGCAGAAATTCGCGGCGAGAACTGAATGACTGGGCGGCTGAATTCATGGTGAACGCTCCTGAGAGTTTGGGATGAGGACAACCAAGTGGGCGACAGGATATCAACTTGGAACGCTTGAGAAAAACTGGCGACGAATTGCGGCTTCGCTCCACGACTGTGCGGACACGCCCCACTCGATGGAGGGTGAATTCTCCCGAAAACCGTTGTCACTCACAAAATCGGAGTGGTCGGAACACAGTCATTGCCGATGAATGCAGTGCTCAGTTGGAGACAGCCACACGACCTGAATGAAGCAGATCGCACCTGCCTCAAGGTCAATCACACCATGTGAAAATGTCGGTCGGCCAACGAGTTCCCAGCCTCAAAGATGGGACATGCCTGGTTCTCGTCAGTAATTCAGACGGAGGTGCCTAAACAAACCGCGTGGGTCGAAACCAACTAAGGTACGTGCTTAAGTACGGCCGGTTTCCGCCCGTTTCGCAAAGCGACTCCACCGTCGCAATTCAGTCACGAGAACAGGCACATTGG